>JABHKC010000017.1 GCA_018692315.1 Bacteroidota bacterium
TCTAAGATAGTAACTTATTGGAAAAAAATATACATGAACTCCATTTTTATTTAAAAAATTAATGTTTTTTATCAAAGCTTGCATTTGTCTGTATTACAGAATATTAACATCATTTTGCTTGTTTTTGTGAATTATGCAGGATAGATTTGTTGAAAACTTTTAGCTTTATATTTTTCAATCAAATTTTTCAGAAAATGCTTATTTTCAAGATGTTTTACTCTACCAATTGTAAGATGTGGATTGAAATTTTTAATATCCATTTCAAAACCAAGTTTTTCCATAGCCAGTTCAATATCAAATTTTAGCTTATCTAATTCTGGCGATTCATTAATTCCTATCCATAAAGCTCTTGGATTTTTCAGGTTTTTAAACAAGCCTGTTTCGCACAAATCTAAAGAAAATGATTTTTGATTGCCTGCAATATTTTCTAACTTTTCGCAAATTGGTTTAATCAAATTTTCATTGGTATTTCCGAGAAATTTAAGCGTCAAATGCAAATTATTTTCATCGACCCATCTGATTTGTGAATCTTTCAAAACCAACTTATAATCGTAAATTACTTTCAATAAAGTAGTTTCAGCTTTAATTTTTATTGCAATAAAAGTTCGTTTCATTTTATAAAAATGCAAAAAATAAGTATTTTAGACCAAAATTTATTATTATAATTTAAAATAGATATTATGGAAACTCAAAAGAAATTTGCAGTAGTATTAGCCGGATGTGGAGTATTCGATGGAGCTGAAATACACGAAGCAACCATGACTTTATACTCTATAAAAAAAAATGGAGCTGAATACGAAATTTTTGCACCCAACATTCAGCAACATCATGTTGTGAATCATATTTCGGGCGAAGAAATGGATGAAACCCGCAACGTTTTGATAGAATCTGCACGCATTGCACGCGGAAATATTAAAGCTTTGAGCGAATTTAAAGCTGAACAATTCGATGCCATTATATTTCCGGGAGGTTTTGGAGTTGCCAAAAATTTGTGCGATTTTGCAATAAATGGCACAAATTGCACTGTGGACGAAGAAGTTGAGGCAGCAATTAAAAAAATGTTTGCTTTGAAAAAACCAATTGGTGCCTTGTGCATTTCGCCGGTTTTGCTAGCTAAAGTTTTAGGAAATGTAGAGCTTACAATCGGGCAAGATAAAGGAACAGCAGAGGCAATCGAAAATCTCGGTTCAACACACCTGAATACAAATCATGGCGAAGTTATTGTTGACAAAGTATATAAAGTAGCCACAACACCTTGCTACATGCTCGATGCTTCTATTACCGACATTGCCGATGGAGCAGAAAATATTGTGAAAGCAATTCTTGAGATGTGATAATTCTCCATAACACATTTTTCAAGAGGACATTTTTTAATATCAATTATCAACATCATAAATTAAATTTTCAAAAAAAATGAAATTTCTAAACAAACTATTAATTGTCATTGCAGTTTTTGCAATTGCAAATCCACTTTTTTCGCAAACAGATACAAAGAAAATAAGCCTTGAAGACCTTTGGAAAAACTACACATTTTATCCTCGTTCGGTTTACGGTTTGCGCTCCACGAACGATGGCGAAAATTACACAGTTTTAAACAAAGGAATTAATATTCTAAAAATCAGCTATAAAACCGGAGATACTTTATTAAATTTCACTGACACAAGTACATTTTACGATAATGGAATCAAGAGAATTTCAGATTATAGTTTCAACGAGACGGAAACAAAAATCTTGCTGACAAGCAAAAAAGAAGCAATTTACAGGCATTCATTTTCGGCAAGTTATTTTGTTTTCGATATTGAAACAAAAAATATTATTCCTTTGTCGGAAAATGGCAAACAGCAGTTAGCAACATTTTCGCCCGATGGTTCAAAAATTGCATTTGTAAGAGACAACAACCTTTTTGTTATGAACTTAGCTAAGCTTGAGGAAATTCAGATTACCACCGATGGAAAATACAATGAAATAATTAATGGTGCTCCCGATTGGGTTTACGAAGAAGAATTTGCTTTTTCGAAAGCTTTTGTTTGGTCGCCAAATGGTGATAGATTAGCTTATTACAAATTCAACGAATCTGAGGTTAAACAATTTAACATGACTACTTATGGTGAACTTTATCCTGAATGGTATCGTTTTAAATATCCAAAAGCTGGTGAGGACAATGCGATTGTAAGCATCAATGTTTTCGATTTCAATACAAAAAAATCAATTGTTGCAGATATTGGAACAGAAACAGACCAATATGTTCCACGCATAAAATGGACAAAAGACAATGATATTTTTGCGATTTACAAAATGAACCGGCTCCAAAACAAACTCGAAATTCTGTTGGCTAATGCTAAAAATGGAAGCACTCAAATAATCCTGACAGAAGAGGACGAAAAATATGTGGATGAGGTAAAAGATAACACAGTAATTTTTCTCAACGACAAAAAACATTTCATCTACAGTAGTGAAAAAAGCGGATTCTATCATTTATATTTATACGATTTGAACGGCAATCTGGTGAATCAAATAACTCAAGGCGAATGGGATGTTACAGATTTTAACGGATACGATACAAAATCGAAACGAGTATTTTTCACTTCTGCCGAAGATTCTCCACTACAACGAAAAGTTTGTTCTATAAAATTGAACGGCAAATCGAAAAAAGACATTTCGCAAAAAATTGGTACAAACAAAGCAGTTTTTAGCAAAAACTTCAAATATTTCATAAACTATTATTCGAATGCAAATTCTCCAACATACGTGAGTTTGCACAATTCGTCAGGCAAATTTGTTCGAGAATTAAAAAACAATAATAGCCTTATTGAAAAAATGACAGATTATGGTTTTAGTAAAAAAGAATTTTTCTCATTTAAGACTTCCGAAAATGTAGAATTAAATGCCTGGATGATAAAACCTTCGGATTTTGACGAAAACAAAAAATATCCTGTCTTTTTCACAATTTATGGTGGTCCTGGTTCGCAAACCGTAACCGACAGTTGGGACGGGAACATGGGTTGGTATCAAATGCTTGCTCAAAATGGCTATATAGTAGTTTCGCTCGACAATAGAGGAACAGGAGCACGTGGCGAGGAATTCAAAAAAATTACCTACGAACAATTAGGAAAATACGAAACTATCGATCAGATTGAATTTGCAAAATATCTAAGGAGAAAATCTTTTGTCGATCCCGATAGAATTGGCGTATTTGGCTGGAGTTATGGAGGTTATATGTCCACACTTTGCCTAACGAAAGGAGCAGCATTTTTCAAAATGGCAATTGCAGTTGCTCCGGTTACCAACTGGCGATTCTACGACTCAATTTATACCGAAAGATATATGGGACTGCCGAAAAATAATGCAGAAGGATACGATGATAATTCGCCAATAAATCATGTTGAAAAAATGAAGGGCAAATTCCTTTTAGTTCATGGAACCGGCGACGATAATGTTCATTTTCAGAATTCTATGGAGCTGGCATCGAAACTTATTGAAGCAAATATACAGTTCGAGGAGCAATTTTACCCTAACAAAAATCATGGCATCTATGGAGGAAACACCCGATTGCATCTTTACACAAAAATGACAAATTTTATTTTTGATAATTTATAGTAATTCTATCAATAGTACGAAAACCAAATTTCTCGCATATTATGCAGATAAAGGCAGAAAATTTATAAACGAAAATCCGCTACATCTGCGGGAAACAAATTTTAGACAGATGAAATAATCAGTGAATTTGAGGCAAATTTCAATTATAATTTCAAATATCAAATTAGCATCTTATTAAAATGCAAATAGGAAAAAATGAAAGAAGAATTATTTGGGCTGCTACGCGCTCGGTGTTAGAAACCGACACCTATAAGCGTCAAAAAAAAGGAAAAAGCCGGCGATATTGGAAATTCTTTAAGGGGCTATTAAAAATCTTCATTTTCATTATAAAGGTGGTGAAACTCTACGAAATTGGTTTAAAGAATGCCAAAAATATTGTAATTAATGAAAAAGACTTTTATTTCGAAAATTTGCCGGCAGCTTTCGATGGCTATAAAATTATGCACCTTTCCGATTTGCATTTCGACACTCTCGAAGGAATTGAAAATATTATTGCTAAACTAATAAAATCGCAAAGCTGTGATATTTGTGTAATTACAGGAGACTATCGGAAGAAAAACACTGGAGGAGTAGCAAGAATTTCTGAACCCATTCAAACCATAGTGAATGCTCTACAACAAAAAGATGGAATTTATTCTGTTTTCGGAAATCACGATTCTTACCTTATGCTAAATCCACTTGAAAAAGCAGGGATCAATGTATTGCCTAACGAAAGTTTAGCTATAAAAAAGGGAAATGAACAAATTGTGATTACCGGCATTGACGATCCACATTCATACTACACCGACCAGATAGTTGACACAATTGAAGAAAGCAATGGTGAATTTAAAATATTGCTGGCTCACTCGCCCGAAATGTTTCGCGAAGCCGAGAAAAATGGCTACAGTTTATATTTTTGTGGACATACACATGCCGGACAAATTTGCTTGCCCGGAGGAATTCCATTGATTACACATCTGTACGACGGAAAAAAATTCTACAAAGGGAAGTGGCAGTATAAAAAACTTTCAGGTTACACATCGTCGGGCTGCGGAGTTTCAGGAATCCCAATTCGCTTCAATTGCATTGGAGAAGTTGCTATTTTAACTTTGAAAAAGAAGTAAATTGAAATCATTAAATTCAATACAATTAAGAAAAACCAGATACCATTTTAGAGTCTTTGTTTTTGCTGCAATCATATTTTTTCTGAAACAAAATGTCTCTTCACAGTCGCTAATCCCGGTGCTTGATAGTTTAAAATTCCACAATGTAAAACATTTGATGAATAGGGATTCTACAACTATTTATACCGATGACAGTGTATATTTTTATACAGATTCTTTGTCGCTTCCTATTAAAAATAACTCAAAATATAAAACTAAAGCATTTTACGATTCAATCAGGTCTAAAGCCAATAATTATTGGTTGTTGAAAGAAGTTTACAATCTAATACTTTGCAATCCAAATTCAACAATTAGTATTGATAATAAAGAAATAATAGAATTTGAGAATCAGTTTTCGGAATTCGAAGGTAAAATTATCAAGCAGATTCATTTCTATAAATTAGACATTTTTGCATTTGAACAATTAGATTCAGTTTCTATCACTAAATCCAAATTGCGGAAGTTTCTAAACAAAACTCATGTAAATACTCAGGACAGAGTTTTAAGAAACAATTTGCTTTTCGCAGAAAATGAACTACTGAAGCCCGACCTAATGGCTGATAATGAAAGAATTTTACGAGATATTTCTTATATTAACGAAGCCAGATTTTTAGTAATTCCCGCCTCGCAAGACTCTGTCGATATTTTTATTATTACAAAAGATGTTTTTTCTGCTGCCCTCGATGGAAAATATCATAACAAAGATTCTATGTCTATTTCGTTTTTTAATAATAATATATTCGGGACAGGGCACAAGTTCAGCAACGATATTTTGATGAACAGAAGAGATATGAAACCAGTTGGATATAATGCAAATTATAAAGTTGCAAATATTGCAGGTAGTTTCATTGAAGGAAAATTAATTTATGACAATGCCTTCGATATTACAAATTATGAAATTGATTTGAAAAGAAATTTTCTTGCAAAGAAGTTTCAATATGCGGGTGGGATTAATCTGAAACAATCAAAAATAATTGAGTCTAATTTAAATATAAAAAATGACACAGTAAAATTCAACTATCTGGATTTTTGGTTAGGAAGAGCTTTTCAGCTTCCTTCTTTTTCTAATAAAATATTAAAAAAGTCTCAAATAATTGTTTCTGGCAGATTCTTAAGAAAAGAGTTTTGCGAACGACCACCAACCGATTTTCAAACAAACAAAAAATATCATAGGCGAAGTTTGCATATTTTGAGTGTAGCTCTATCTAAACGAAACTATTACAAAAGTAATCTTATATACGAATACGGTAGAACCGAAGATATTCCTTATGGTTATCTGTTAGAATTGATAGGTGCATACGAACTTAATGAGTTTAGTAATAGGCATTATTCAGGCATAAGATTTTCAGCAGGCAAGCTCAAAAATTTTGGCTACATTTATGGCAACATTGATTTTGGTGGCTTTTTTGAAAAAACAAATTTCCAACAAGGCAATTTTTTGCTTAAAACTCAATATTTTAGTCATTTGCAGACAAAAGGAAGATACCATTTTCGGCATTTTATTGATATAGAGTATCTCATTGGAATAAATAGATTTGAAGACGAATTACTTTTTTTGAGCAACAATACAGGTATTCGAGGAATCAATTCAGATTTATTAGTTGGGACAAACAGATTTTCGCTGAATCTGGAGTCGATAGTTTTTACTCCCTGGCATTTCTATGGCTTTAAATTTGCTTTTTTTAGTTTCCTAGATATTGGCACTATCGGACACGATTTGTCATTTGTTTTCGATGAGAAATACTATTCGGCAATAGGTTTGGGTTTCAGAATTAGAAACGAAAACCTTCTTTTTAAAACTTTCCAGTTTAGGATTGCATATTATCCATCACCTTTGAGCGAAACTTCAAATCTCGGATTACATTTGTCAGGAAAAAATGTTCATCAATTTGAAGATTTTGAACTTAAAATTCCGGCTCCTTTTGTTTTTGAATGAAAAAGTTGGAGCTTGAAGGTTGGAAATTTGAAATTTGAAATATACAAACTTTCAACTAAAATCCTGAAAGAGACAATCTGTAATAGCCATGCCATTTATGGCAAGGAAAAGAAAACGGAAAAAATAGTATTGGCGGGATTTTTGATTTTTTCAAAAATCATGACAAAACGGTGGGATAAAAATAAAAAAGTTCATCAGCCACAAATTACAAACTCGCGGCAGATTGGGAGTTTTTGAATAGCCACGTATAATCATTAGATTTTTGCACATAACTTATATCATTGAAATAATGCAATTTGTTAATAAATTTGTTTTATCAAGCCAATAAAATTATGTTTGTATAGAATATTTTGATTTATGAAAAAAGAAATATATAGAATAAATAGTTGTAATATTTTCTGTAAATATTTAAATTACAAGATTTTATATTATTTAATAGTCGAGTTCAAAATATTAAAGGGAAAAAATCAATTACATTTTAAAACTATAAAACCATGAGTAGAAAATATAGATTACTTGCAATCTCAAGCATAATTATTGCATTTAGCTTTTTAAATCTGAAAGCTCAGGACACCACAATAATTCAAGGATATTTAACATTTGAAATTACAAATGCTGCTTGTGCATTTGAGCCGCAAGGAGCAATAAATCTGACAGTCGATCAGCAAGGATTTCCAGGACCTTACACCTATTTTTGGGAAAGTAGTGCAGGTTTTAATGACACTATAGAAGATTTATCTTTTCTATCTGCCTCGACATATTCTGTAACAGTTACAGGTTTTGGAGGGAGCACAATTTCCGGTTCAGTAAATGTTGAACAGCCACTTAGTTTGCAAATATCATTAAATTCTACATCTGAGACTTGCAATTCGCTTGGTAGCATAGACTTAACGATTTCAGGAGGAACACCTCCATATTACAATTTCTGGAGCAATGGTTCAACCACACAAAATTTAATTAGTCTATTAGGTGGGCAATCTTACACAGTTTATGTAACCGATGCAAATATGTGTAATGCAGTAGGCTCTGCCTTTGTCGATAATCTCATATTAGATGTAAATTTTATAAGTACTGATGTAAGTTGCTTTGGAGGTAACGATGGTTCGCTTGAATCATATGTTTCTGGGACAAGCCCATTTTCATACGAATGGAAAGATTCTTCTAATAATATTGTTTCAGTTTCAAATGCAATTTCATTTATGCCTGCTGGTGAATATTCCTTTCATCTAAGCGATGGAAATTCATGTGTAATCGACACTTTTGCAGTAATTAATCAAGCTGACCCAATCACTACAAGTGTAATAGTTTCGGATATTTCTTTACCCGGACTTGCAAATGGAGCAATTGATGTTTCTACAACCGGCGGTACTCCACCATATGTATTTTTCTGGACAAATGGAAGCATGACTGAAGATATTTCAGGTTTAACACCTGGAACTTATTCTCTTTTCATTATGGATGTAAATTCCTGTACAGAAACAATTATTGCAAGCGTAAATGAGCCGGCAACACAAGATATTCTTTCTTTTGAAGTTGCTGATGCCGGTTGCAACAATTCGGCAATTGGAGAAATTAATTTAACTATTGATACTTTGCTTTTTTCAGGACCATACTCCTACCAGTGGAGCAACAATATGGGATATTCAATTTTTCCTGATACTCTCGAAGATATAAGCAATTTGCAAGCGGCAATATATTCTGTAACGGTTTCTGGTCAAGGTGGATCAATTATTGGTTCGGTTGAAATTTTTAGCCCACTCGAAACAACATATTCAATGACAGTTTCCAATGAAACTTGTGATTCTTTAGGCTCAATAAATTTGGAAATTCAAGATGGAGTTTCTCCATTTTCATTTTTATGGAATACGGGCGAAAGTAGCGAAGATATTTTTAATCTAAATCCAGAATTTTATTATTCAGTACAAATTACCGATGCTAATAATTGCATAACAACAGACTCTGCTTATATATCTTCATTTGTTATAAATGTTAGTTTTATAGAAACTTCGGTAAGTTGTTACGGACATTATGATGGTGAGTTGGAGGCAGTTGCACAAGGTACTCCGCCATTTTTGTACGAATGGACAGATAATCAAAACAATTTTATTTCATCTCAAAATATAATCAACAATCAAATTGCAGGTTTATACAACTTTCATTTATCTGATGTAAACGGTTGTATTCTTGATAGCTCAATTTCAATTTCTGAACCTCAAGCTATAAGCATAAGTTCAAATATTATTAATGCTTCAAGTTTTGGTGCAAGCGATGGTGAAATAATTGTTTCGATTACTGGAGGAACTCCAAATTATTCATTTTCATGGAATAATGGAGCAAGTTCGCAGAATCTATATAATGTAGGCTTCGGAAACTATACATTGATTGTTACAGATGCAAATCAATGCCCTGATACGTTAATTGCCGCTATAAATCAACCAGCCGGAGAAGATACCTTGTCTTTCATAGTAACAGATCTAAACTGTGCGTACCAGCCCACCGGAGCTATCGATTTAGTAATCAACCCTGCATTATTTCCAGGACCCTACACATATTTATGGACGAATAATATGAGTTTACCAATTTCTCCAAACAATACCGAAGATATTTCAAATCTTTATGCAGCAGAATATACAGTAGTTGTTAGCGGTGCAAACGGAACCATTAGCAGTTATATCTCGGTAAATCAACCAGATATGATGCAATCATCCTTCGACGTAAGCAATCAATCATGCAATTCTTTAGGTGCAATTGATATGACTATGAACGGTGGAACTCCGCCATATTTTTATTTTTGGAGTAATGGTTCGATAACTGAAGATATTTCAAATCTAACTTCAGGAAATTATACTATACTTATAGCAGATGCAAATATGTGTTCCGTTAATGCTACAATATTTGTTGATTTTTCTTCTATAGATATACAATTAGAAACCAGCAATGTAAATTGTTTGGGACAATCTGACGGAGCAATTATCCCTAATGTAATTGGCACTCTACCTTTTTCATTTGTTTGGACTGATATAAATTTAAATATAATTTCTACCGCAGATAGTTTGATAAATCAATCAGCCGGTTGGTACTTTCTTAAAGTAACAGACGGATTTGGTTGTATTGAATTAGATTCTGCTGAAATTGTTCAGCCAGCAAGTATAATATCTGTTGATTATTCTACGGTAGAAGTTGTAGGCCTTGGGGCTAACAATGGACAGATTGATATTACTCCCTTTGGTGGAACTCCTCCATACAACTTTATATGGAGCAATGGAGAAATTAGTGAAGATATTGACAATCTTGCTATAGGATTGTACGAACTAACAATTTCTGATAATAATTTCTGTACTGAAATATTTTCATTTACCGTAAATCAATATACATCTCAAGACACAATTTTGCATGAAACAACTGACCTTATGTGTGCATTCGATCCTCAAGGACAAATAAATATTAGCATTGATTCTTTGCTTTTCCCCGGACCTTATACATTTTTATGGACGAACGATATGGGATATCCTATTTCACAAAATGATATTGAAGATATTTCAGGACTTTTTGCAGCTAACTATACAGTGAATATCACAGGTGCAAATGGAACTTATTCTGAAACATTTGAAATTGTACAACCAAGCCAAATCCAATTAAGTTTTGATAAAACTAATGAAACTTGTAATAATCAAGGAGCAATAGATCTTTCTGTTTTAGGGGGAACACCACCATATACATTTTTGTGGAGTAACAGCGAAACGACTGAAGACATTAGTAATATTCAAGGAAATGAATTATACACAGTTATCGTAACTGATTCAAATAATTGTAGCCAAATAATTTCAGATTCTGTTTTTAATGAGACGACTGAAATACAATTATTTACAACATCAGTTGTCTGTTACGGCGACAATGATGGGCAAATTCTAAGCACAATAAATGGGATTGCTCCTTTTAGCTATGTTTGGACTGATTCTCAGTCAAATATAATTTCGTTTGATTCAAATCTTATAAACCTTTATGCAGGAGAATATTTTCTGGAAGTAAGCGATGGAAATGGATGTATGATATTTGATTCAACAATTATTTTGCAGCCTGAAAACTCCTTATCAATCAATTCTACAATTGTAGATGCAACTTGTTATCAAGGCTCCAATGGCAGTCTTCAGGCAACAGTAAGCGGAGGTACAGCACCTTATCAGTATCTTTGGTCGAATACTCAAACTACCTCATCGATTATTAATCTAACAAGCGGACTATACGAGCTTACTATTACTGATACAAATACCTGCCAATTGATCGATACAATTTTTGTCTCAGAATTGAATTCTCAAATTAATATCACTAATAATATTACTGATATACAGTGTTATGGAGAAAATAATGGAGAGATTGATGTTTCTGCTGAAATAAATTCAAATACTTCACAATTTAGCTATTTATGGTCGAATGGAGAAACAACAGAAACAATTTCAAATCTCTCCGCAGGATTTTATCAGATTACTATAACTCATCAAATATCATCATGTTTCAATTCTGCTTCATTTGAAATTATCCAGCCATTGCAACTACTTGCAAACATCAACAATCTGCAAAATGTGAATTGCTACGGCGAACAAACAGGAATGATACAAACAAGCACAATAGGTGGAACTCCTCCCTACTCCTACACTTGGTCCGATGGTTCTTCAGCTGAAAATATTGAAAATATTGGAGCAGGATCTTATGATCTAATAGTAAACGATCTAAATTCATGTCAGGATACTATCTATGCAACTATTGCACAGCCGGATTTTCCTATTGAAATTAGTAATTATTTTGTTACAAATACCTCCGATTTTGGAATAAGCGATGGATCAATTAGTATTACTGTTTCCGGTGGAATTTTGCCATATACTTTTTCATGGAATAATGGATTTACTACACAAAATATCAGCAACTTAGCTGCCGGGAATTATTCGACAATAGTAGAAGATTCAAATGGTTGCCAAATAAGCATGTCCTTCGACATTTCTGTTTCGTCGAGCAATGCACCAAATTGGACTTATTCAACTACACCAAACCCTCATCTGGTACTTGTTTATGACAATATTCCTATCACAATAAATGGAGCTCAAATTGAAACAGGCGATTATATCGGAATGTTTTTTGATTCGCTCGGAACTTTAGCTTGTAGCGGATATGGAGTATGGCAAGGAAATAACACCACTATTTCAGCTTATGGTGAAAACCTCGGAAACGATGGATTTTCTATTGGTGAAGAATTTAATTGGAAAATTTGGGATGCTTCAACCGGAACTGAATATATAGCCGTAGCTACCTATATGCCTTTTCCTCCAATGCCAAATCAAGGAAATTTTGTTAATGGTGGTTTGAGTGGTTTGACATCTTTAATTGCTGAAGGAGAACAATTTCAAGAAATTGATTTACCAGTTGGCTGGAGCTATTTTTCTACTTATATGATTCCTCAAAATCCTTCAATAGACACCGTTCTAAATGATGTAATTCAGAACGTTCAAATTGTGAAAAATTATCTTGGTGGAACATTTTGGCCATTATACAATATCAATTTAATTGGAGATATTTCTAATTGCGAAGGCTATCAAATTAAAATGATAAACAGTGATACACTTACAATAGGAGGTGTTGCTATCATTCCTGAAAATACTTCATGTATAATTCCTGCAGGATGGAGCTATCTTTCTTACCTTAGAAACAATCCGGCTTCAATTATACAAATGTTAAGCTCAATTTCAAACGATATTGAAATAGTAAAAGACTATCTCGGCGGAACTTATTGGCCTGCCTGGGGAATTAACCTTATTGGTGATATGAAACCCGGCGATGGCTATCAAGTGAAAATGAATAATTCAGCCAATTTAACCTATCCTGCTAACTAATACGGCATTTATTCATTAAAAAAAGCTTGTCATAATGTATGTAACAAGCTTTTTTATGATTAAATGAAATTACACTAATCTGATAGCTATCGAAGAATAATTAATGATTCACATCTAATAAACCAAAACATCCCCAACATTCATCTTCACCTGATAGCCTTTTCCGGGAAGCATATTACCTATGTTGTTTACACTAAATTGTGGCCAGTAAACGTTGCCGGCATCGTCTTTTACAATTTCGGTATTTGACACAATGGTTGAAAATATTTGTGAAATATCGATAGGGGATTGCAACAGGTAACCAATTATATTCCAGCCTGCAGAGAGGGAAA
>JABHKC010000018.1 GCA_018692315.1 Bacteroidota bacterium
CTGCAAAGAATAATAAATTCTTAAATACAGGAGCAAATATGACAATTGGTATTCCTGAGGATGTTTGGAGTAATCTACCTGAAGTAGGAGATGAAATCCTGGCATATACTTCAGCAGACGAATTAGTAGGTTCGATAGTGTTCGAAGGCGGAAATATTGCCCTACCAGTTTGGGGTAACGATTTCACTACAAACACAATAGATGGAATGGAAAATGATGAAGCAATTACATTGAAATTGTGGAGAGCCTCCACAGAGGAAGTTGAAACAATCGAAGTTTTAAGTTGGACAGAAGGAAATGAGTTTTATTCCGACAATAAAATAAGTATTGTAAAAAATATGATAATTGGTAATTTTGATACCTATTCTTTAGATCAGAATATTCCAAATCCATATTCAGAAACTACTACAATTAGCTTCTACTTACCAGAATCAACAAATGTAAAAATGAATATTTACAATATTTTAGGTGAGTTTGTAGAAGAGATTATATCTCAAGACTACGAAGCCGGTGAACACACTATAGAATTCGACTCTAAAGATTTATCTTCAGGATCTTACTTCTATAAAATTATTACCGACAATTTTGTAGCTACAAAACAAATGAATATTGAAAAATAATCATAAGTTAAAACATTAAAAGAAACACCTGTGCGAATTTCGTACAGGTGTTTTTTTTTGTGATATATTTTAATGCACTATAGTTTTATTTGTTAGTGTCGATTATCTCAAATCTGTTAAATGATAAATGTTCACCATATTTCACATAGCCTAATTGATTAGTAGCCAGCAAAGTTTTTCCAATTCTAAAATCACTAATATTTTTATGATGATGCCCAAAAATCCAATAATCAATATTCGATTTTTCTATCAAATCAAATAGCTCTGTGGCAAAAGCTTGACTCAAAGCATCTCCTTTGTATATTTCAGGGTAGTTCATAAAAGTAGGAACATGATGTGTTACAACTATGGTTTTTTCTTGCATATTATGTTTTAACTCCCTTTCAATAAAAGATTTAGACTCCGAGTGCAAGAAATTATATTTATCTGGTGTAAAAAGTTTTGTATTATCTTTTATTATATGAAAATCGGATAAACTTTGCTGAATAATCCATTGATTGTTATGACTAATCTTTGACCAAAGAGTCGAAAAAATAAGTTTTGCATTTTTAATATCTACTGATGTATTATTAACCAGATAAACATTACTTCTGATTTTTTTATTAAGAATACCTTCATTTTGAGCAATATCTGAATAGTAAAATTCATGATTTCCCGGAACCCAATACGTATATTCATAATTATCGGATAGATAATCGAAAAAATCATTATGATTTTTCAATGCTACAAATGGGACAATATCCCCTGCCAATATCAAAATATCAGCCTTTTTAGTTATGGGATTTTTTATTAGAAATTCCTTATTTTCAACAAATTCCAAATGTAAATCGGAACAATATTGAATTTTCATAATTTCACTTTTTCAAAATAGTAAATTCTACTCTACGATTTTTTTGTTTACCACTTTCGGTTTCATTCGAATTTATTGGATTTTCTTCACCAAAACCTTTAGCAGTTATCCTTTTTTTGTCGATTCCTTTTTTAATGATATAATTTTTGACAGCCTCTGCACGCTCCTCCGACAAAACAAGATTCGATGCAGGCGAGCCAACATTGTCAGTATGTCCATCTATTTGAATTTCCATTAAAGGGCTTTCATTCATTAGATTATAAATTTTATCTAACTCGAAAAACGACTCTTCACGAAGGCTGCTTTTGTTATAATCGAAAAAGATATTGTTCAGACGAATTTTACGACCTACTTCAATTGGTGCTAAAAATAAATCTTTTTTTATTTCCTTAAACTCTTCTATTTCAGTTAAATTCAAATTGTCTGACACAGCAAAATAGCCTTCAGCATTTGCCGAAAAACTATAATTTTCACCATAAGGAAGAATAATTTTATATTCACCATTATTCGGATTACTTTTTGCTACACCACATTCATCACCTACGGCGAGAATCGAATATACAATAGAAGCTTCAACAGGTAGATTTGTTTTCGAGTTGTAAACAACACCTGTAACAATCACTACCGGATCTGGTCTGATTTCCTCTTTCAAGCGAATTCTTACAATATCTCCACGCCGCGAAATTTTATCAGACGAAACCATATAGGCAAATTCCCCACTTACGTCTAAGGAATAGTATGCCTCCCACGCTGCCGAATTTATTGTCTTTCCCAAATTTACAGGCTCGCTCCACTTTTTCCATGAATCGTCGAGACGCTTTGTCATGTATATATCTTTGCTGCCAAATCCGCCTTCCCTATCGCTCGAAAAATACAAGGTTTTTCCGTCAGGAGCTAAAAATGGAGAAATATCGTCAGCCTTTTTTGCATTCACTGTTTTTCCAAGGCTTTTTGGTTTGGTCCATTTTCCACTCTTTTTCAAAAAGCTTATGTACAAATCGCAAATATTTCCATCAATTTTTTCACTAAAATACATCAACAAAACCCGACTGTCGTTCGACAGAAATCCTCCCGAATAATTTCCAACATCAATACTTTCGTAAACCGCAATATTAAGTTTTTCTGGCTCACTCCAGCCTCTTTCTGTTTTATGAATAAACGAAAATCCTTTGCCTATAAGATTTCCTTTTTTATATACTCCCTTTATCAAAACCTTATTCCCGTCTGGTGTAATATTCAGAATATCATTATATTTATTTCGATTGAAGGGATTAATCATTCGTTTAGCAGCTTTCCAATCGTCATTTTCGTCCAGTTCCGAAAACCATATATCCTGACTATCTTCATTCCCAAAAGTGTTTTTAGGGTGATTAACTCTCACAAAGTATATCGTTTTTCCGTCTGGCGAAATTATAGGGCTAACTTCGCTATATTCTGAATTTACAGATTTGCTTAATATTTCCTTATTATATTTTCCTTGCGAAAACACTGAAACACACGTAAATGCAATCAACAATATTGTTATAATTCTCATAATTAATAATTTAATTCTTCATTTTTCTAATGAAATAAAAATACAATAGCAAGAGACTCTTAAATCAAAAATCATATTTCTTTTTTTCAAATTCATATAAATTTTCACATGCTTTGTAAAGAATACTCATTTGTGCAGCAATTTGCAATTTTATTTTATCTGGTTTTTTTGCAAAAAAACTAATATCCTCAATTTTAAAATCGTCAGGATTCAACATCATTTGAAAGTGTGGAGTTATATATATAAATTTCTCATTTTCAATAGCAAAAATATGTCTGTCATTACCATTTTTAAACATAAGAGATTTTCCGTATTCCGAAATATGATAAAAAAATCCTAAATTCGATGCTTCAAAACTTTTTTTAGATAAATGAAATTTTGGTTTATCCTTAAATGGTTGCCCTTTTGTTGGACAGAATGTTGTGCAATTTCCACACTCGTTACACCAATCAGCAATATTCAAAACTTGATATTTCTGGTCAATAACATACTCTTCGTCAGCAACAATGTGCAATTTATTTTCTCTAATTAAAACCATATCGAGATTATATTTTATAGGCTCGGACTGATAAGAATAATTTGCTCTATTCGGACATACCGTAACACAAATATCGCACAATTCATCGCAATACAAACATCTTGAAGCTTCTGTTTTTGCTTGCTTTTTTGTTGAAATTTTTGAATGAAACCCTAAAGAGTTGTTATTCGTTTCCGAATTTTCGGGATAGATTTTTTTTGCTTTTTTTACTAATAAATCATTGTAAGTAAGTTTTTTATTGTCCTTGAAAAAAGCTTTTTGATTTGTTTGAATTTCTTTCTCGAAAATAAAATTTGCAACATTTTTTCCATCGGCAACAGCATCTACTACCGATGATGCACCTCTCAAAGCATCTCCGCCAATCAATACATTTTTCAATTTGGTTTCAAACAAATTTCCTGTTTTTCTGAAAATATCGGTTTTAATAAAATTTATATCAACTTTCTGTCCGATAGCTGCAATAATTGTATCAAAGTTAAATTCTGCCTCAGAGTCTTTAATTTCAACTGGTTTAGGCCTACCTGATTTGTCTTTTCCTGACAATTTCATTCTTGAACAAATCAATTTTATTTCCCCATTCTTATTTCTAAAAATGCTTTTGGGAGCACAAAGTTCGATAATTTTAATACCCTCCTTCATGGCAGTTCTAATCTCATCGTGATCAGCTGGCATTTCCAAAATTGTTCGCCTGTAAATGATAGTTACCTCTGTTTTATTATCATTGAATCTTTTTGCGGTTCGTGCACAATCAATCGCAGTATTTCCACCTCCAATAATTGCAAGTTTTTTACCCAATTCAATATTTTGAACTTCTTTTATTTTTCGCAAAAAACTTAAGGAATCTATTATTGTTTTCGGATTTTCGCCCTTAATATTTAGTTTTTGAGAGTTTACTGCTCCAATTGCAATATATACATATTTGAATTTCTTTCTAATTTCGAGAAAACGTTTTTCTCCAATTTTATAATTGAAATGAATCTTGACACCTAGCAATTTTATACGATCAATATCTTCAAGTATTGTTTTTTGATCGATACGAAATTTTGGTATTACATCGGAAATCATGCCTCCAGGGCTGTCATAACTTTCAAAAATATGTACCTCAAATCCGCTTAGTCGCAAAAAATATGCACATGCCAATCCAGAAGGACCGGCACCAATAATTGCTACTCGAATTTTATTTTCCGTCTCCGGCAAAATCGCAGTATTTTTATCTCCAGTTTCTGCAACGAAACGTTTGATTTCTTTTATCATTAATGACTCATCATAATTTATTCGAGTACATTTTGTTTCGCAAAAATGGTTGCAAATATTCCCAAGCACATTTGGAAAAGGGTTGGTTTTCAAAATGCTATCCATTGCTTTCTGAAAATTACCTTTTGCCGAATGAAACATATATTCAGGGACATCCTGTAAGGTAGAGCAAGCATTTGTGCATGGAGCTTCTATGCAATCAAAATAGGATAATTTCTTGCTCGATTTGATGCTATAATTGACTAATTCATCTTTTTTATACCTCTCATCTTCAACTACTTGTTTCGAGTATATTTTCAAATTTTCTAAAACTGCTTGAGCATTATTTTGATAAATATTTTGGGCTTTTTTTTGAATAAAATCTTTAATATTTTCAGCCTTCAATTTTTTGAAATTCGAATTAATTTCTTCAAAATATTGAGATAATCGCATATAGCCACCGGGCTTCAACAAATCGGAACATACAGTAATTGTACTAAAACCACAGGCTATAACTTCCGAAATATTAAAAGCATCGATACCTGCAGAAAATGACAAATCTAATTTCCCGCCAAAATCGTTTTGTAGTTTTTTTGCAAGGTTTATTGAAATTGGATGCAAAGCTCTACCACTCAAATACATCATTTTCTGACTTTTGTCGAAAACAGTTTTGTTGTTTTTGGTTTCAAGTGTGTTACTGATTTTTAAGCTGAATTTAAGATTATTTTTTGTAGCCGATTCTTGAACTTTGCTGATGATTTTTAAAGCATCCTGATACTTCAAATCGTGCTCGAAAGCACTATCGGGGACAACTGCTTGAAATTTAAGTTTTTCATTCAAAATACTGCGTAATTCTTTTTTTCCAACTAAAGTTGGATTAAGTTTTATTGTAGTGTGCAGTTTTCGTTTTTCGACAAAATATAGTGCAATTTGTTCAATTTCGTCTGGTGGACAACCATGCATTGTAGAAATTGTAACATTATTCGAAATTTGCGATGGAATATTTATTTCAGATATCTCAGGGTAAATATTTTTAATCGAATCAAGCATTTCAGCTAAGTCTTCACTACAATTCTCAATTTTGTTTAAAAACCATTGTACATTTTCGTTTAAAATCCCTTCGAGATTATAACCAACGCTGATATTAAAAATGGTTCCAATGCTCCTTCCCTGCCCTATTTTTTCATTCAAAATATGAATCAGTATCCATGCTTTCAAATACTCGTCGAAGCTTTGCTTTATTCGCAATTCCTGCGACCATTCGCAGTTGTAGCCCTCGTCTTGCATATCAATACAAGGTTTAGAAACATCAAGTTCATCGAGAGTTTGTATTGTTTTCAACTCAATAAATCTTGCTCCGCAAAGCCATGCCGAAACAATATTTTGAGCCAATTGAGAATGTGGTCCTGCAGCAACACCAACTGGATTGTCGAGAGTTTGACCACATCTGTTTGTTTCTAAAGCATTTTTCTCTTTTGAGATATAAAATAAATCTTTCGGAATACCAAAAATATTGCCTTCTTTGAAATGCCTATCAATATTTTGAACTAATCTTTTGAGCGAAACCGTATGGAATATATCTGTTTTTGAAAAATCAAATATCATAAATTCATTTCTTTAAATATCCAAAATTAGCTATTATTTTGATTTTAGTTGAATAAATAGGCTAAGTTTCATATTTTTGTAGAAAATGGAAAAACGATTTGGAATTTTAGAAATTATTAAGTTAATGAGATTCCAAATTTCCTGAGGATTAATGACTATTAAAATTTAAAAATAATGTACTTAACCAACGAATATTAAATTATGACATACAATATAAAAATATTAAATGACAGTACACCTCAAGCAAAAAGTTTACTTATGATGCTGAAATCTTTAGCAATAGATTATGATTTTTTGCAAATAGAACAGGAAGATGAGAATAATTTATCAACAGATTTAATGGAAGAATTAGATTATCGTTACGAACATTTTGTTACTCATGCGAATGAATACAAAGATTGGGATACAATAAAACATAAATATATGAAAAAATGAATATAAAAATATCTCCTTTTGCAGAGCAGGATTTAGAAAGATCAATAAAATGGTATAATTCTGAAAAAGATGAGCTCGGGAACGAATTTGCAAAAGAAATATCCCATATATTTGAACGTATTAGAACAAATTCGCTACAATTCCCAAAAGAATACAGAAAAATGCAAAAAGCAAAAACCAAAAAGTTTCCTTTCAATGTTTTTTTTGTAGTAAAAGAAAAAAGTGTTTATATTCTTGGAATTTTTCATTCAAGCAGAAATCCTAATATTATGAAAAGTCAGTACAAAAATACCAAATAATATAATCACATGTATAGATACTTCCATTGTAATATATTAATAGTTAGTACTAATTAAAAGTTAAATTATGAATAGACACTTAAATTTATACAACTTCTTCAACAATCACGAAAAAGAATATATAGAAGATAATCTTTCTCGAGCTTTTGCAATTAGCTTAAAATATGACAATCAATTTTTGGATAATGTTTTAAAGTATTTGCTTCCTGAATATATTTACTCAGATTTATTTAATACAGATCAACCCAATTATAAATTAGAAATTGATATTCAAAAAGATACAAACCAATTAGAAGGTTTTGACAACATTATAGCTATTGCTTGTAGCGGAACTGAAATAGTAGATTTCAATAAATATAATACACGAACAACAAACAACCCAATAACTGATGTTTGTATAGAAATAAATAATACTTGTTTAATATTTGAATTCAAACGCACAAACGAAGATCCTGCATCTCAATTAAAAGGTCAAGCTGAAAAAATTAAAGAACTATCAGAAAGTGATAATGAAATAGTTTATTTTGATTTTAATTGGAAGAAAATAATAAAATTATTATTAAATGTTTTATCCTTTCAAAAGCAAATTAATCAAGAAAATGCTTTTACAAAAGACTTTGTTGAATTTTTAGAAAATAAACATCCTTATTGGTTTCCCCACAGACTACTCAAGAATATTATCTATACTAGAAATGAAAACAATCCTAATTTTTATTATTTAGGACGTAGATTAAATGAAATAAAAGACCAAGTTTATGGTAGTGAGTTTACAAAAAGTATTGGAACAAAATATAATAGGTATATAATATCAAAAAATTTTGGTTGGGCAAATGAATTTCACATCGGATACACAGAACGTGAAAATCAAATAAATATTAGCGTATATCCTGGAGATACAAAATCACAAGGGTGGCACTTTTTTAAACCGAATAAACAAATATTTTTTCCTGAAAGAATTAATAAATATCCTACATATACAAAATATTATCTCAAATTTAGTCATTTTAATTCTGGTTTATTTTGGTTAATGCCTAATGAAAATGAAGTAAAAAGGACACATACTTATGATTTTTTTAAAAGGTTTGCAGGTCGTTGGAAAAAACACAAATGGGAAAAATTTAAACTTGAATTAGATATATATATTCCAAATTGGATAAATAATTGTGATTGGAATTCTCAATTCGAAAATACAAACAGGAGTTACTTTGATTTATCAATTGGAACCTATTTAGCTGTTTATATTCCTTATGATAAAGCCAAAGAAACAGATAATGATTTTTTACACAGCAATTTAGCGAATGAAATAAAAACAGTAATAGAAACAATTGAAAAAATAGTAAACAAATAACCAGGTGCTGAAATTTCCAGAAAATCCTATTTTCTAGTCGTTTAATATAATTTAAACTTTAATTACTTCTTGAAAGTTTGAAACTAGCATGTTTATTTTGAAGTATTTTTTATCCTATATATTTAATAAAAAAATAAGGTTAATAAGGTTGATTGTTCTTGTTGCATTAGTTTTCTACTTAGGTTAAAACTTTGAAAATACTTGTGCTGAACTTGTTGAAGTAAGGTTTTAAAACCTTATCATTTGGTTCAATCCTTAATAGAAATGAACAAGAAAACACTGTTTAAACCTTAATAATCTTATTAAATGTTGAATGAAATTACTCTTAATAAAAAACCATCAAAATTAACACCCCAGTTTGAAACTTTCTAAAAGTTTTATGAAATAAAATATGCAAAACAATTTTTTATCAAATGTAGCAACATTCATTTTTCAAAATCACAAAGAAAATCTGTCAGATTTGTACATTGTTTTTCCGAATAATCGTGCAAAATTATTTTTCCAAAAATATCTTTCAACTCTGAGCGATAAACCAATTTGGTCGCCAACAATTCTCAGTATTTCTGCACTTTTTCAGAAGTATTCAGAATATCAAATTTCCAATAATTTAGTGCTAATATTTGAGCTGTATAAAATATTTCAGCAAGAAAAAATTGCACAGGAGAAATTCGATGAGTTTTATTATTGGGGCGAAATGCTTCTAAAAGATTTTGATGATATTGATAAAAATTTGGTCGATGCAAAAAATCTATTTCAAGATTTATCATCAATCAAAGATATTGAAAATAGATTTTATTATTTGTCTGAAGAACAAATACTTGCTATTAAACAATTTTGGAGCAGTTTCAAGCCTCCGAAAATATCTGATCATCAGGCAGATTTTATTGAAATTTGGCATGTTCTCTACGATGTATATTCAAAATTTAAGAAGCATTTGCAAACCAAATCTTTGGCATACGAAGGAATGCTTTATAAAAATACTGCCGAAAAAATTATTGATGGGAACCAATTAGAAATTGAATTTGATAAGGTGATTTTTGTTGGTTTTAATGCAATAAATCCTTGCGAAGAAATTCTTTTTAATCATTTGAAAAAACGTCAAATAGCTGAGTTTTATTGGGACTTCGATTCCTATTATGTGAACGATAAAAAACAAGAAGCCGGAATTTTTATTAGAAAAAACTTGAAACAATTTCCACCGCCCAAAGAATTTGTGGAAAAGCATGATGATAAAAACTCTCAGGCTTTATTTAATTCTTTTGGCCATGAAAAACATATTGAATTTATCAGTTCGCCTTCCGATTTTACTCAAGCCAAAATTGCTCATAAAATATTAGATAAAAACTTTACAGAGTCAGATTTTTTTGACACAAAAACCGCTCTGGTTCTTGCCGATGAAAATTTGTTGCAGCCTGTGCTGAATTCAATTCCCGAGCATATTTCTTCTATAAATGTTACTATGGGTTTTCCAGTGAAATCTACACCGGCTTTTAGTTTAATTCAGCATTTGTTCGAGCTACAAAAAAATGCTACGAGCGACACAAATGGAAAAATTTCCTATTATTTCAAGGATATTCTAGCTTTATTGAAACATCAATATATCAATCAGTTTTCTGCTGAATTTTCAGAAAAAATTATTGAGCTTATTAATTTAAAAAATAGAAGCTTTATTCCTGAGAGCAGGCTGCATGCAAATGAATTGTTGAAAAAAATATTTGTAAAAGCTGATAGTTTTGATGATTTTTCCGAATATTTGCTAAATATTCTTCATTCAATTTTCTCTCATTTTAGCACAAATGACACTTCAAAATTTCAAATAGAAAAAGAATATTTATATCAAATATATTTAAGTATCAAGCAATTGAACGATATTTTGCTTGGGCAGCAATTCGAAATTGATACAAAAACATATATTTCTCTTCTTAAACAAATAATCAAAAACCTGAGAGTACCATTTTTTGGCGAGCCACTGACCGGTCTTCAAATTATGGGAATATTGGAAACCAGAGTGTTAGATTTCGAAAATGTAATAATTCTTTCGATGAATGAGGGGAAACTTCCAGCAATAAAATCGTCATCGTCCTTCATTCCTTTCAATCTACGAAAAGGATTTGGGATGTCCACCATTCAACACAATGATGCAATTTATGCTTATTATTTCTACAATTTAATTCAGCGTGCAAAAAACATTTACCTTGTTTATCATACTCAATCGTCTGGAACCGAAAAAAACGAAAAAAGTAGATTTTTGCATCAACTAAAATTTGAATCTGATTTTCAAATTACTGAAAAAAACATTTCTTACAACATTAATATTCAGAAAAAAGAAGAAATTTCGGTGCCATGGTCAGCACAAATTGGCGAAGAAATTAATAAATTTATATCCCCAAACGGACAAAAATACCTTTCGCCAAGTGCCATAAATTTGTTTTTAGATTGCAAGCTAAAATTCTATTTCCAACATATTGCAAAAATGAAGGTTTCCGAGACTTTGCTCGAAGAAATTGACGCTATAATGTTTGGAAATATTTTGCATAAAACCATTGATATTCTTTACGAACCATTCAAAAACAAAAAAGTCAGCGATAACAATTTGGATGCAATTTTAAAAAACAAAGATTTGGTTGATAAAGCAATTAAAATGGCATTTCAAAAGGAATATTTCAAAACTGGCAAAAACGAAGAAATCGCAGAACCGGAAATTCAAGGCAGAAATATTATAATTTTTGAAGTGATAAAAAAATATGTACGACAGATTGTTAAAATTGATAAGCACAAAACTCCGTTCGAAATTGTTGGCTTGGAAGATAAATTTAAAATTCAATTTCCAATAAAATCGGCAGATGTCGATTTGAAAATTAACCTTGGCGGGACAATAGATAGAATTGATGATTTTGCCAACATAAGGCGAATTATTGACTATAAAACCGGTCAGGTAAAATTGAGTTTTAAGTCGATTGAATCTTTATTTATTAGCGATGACAATAAACGAAACAATGCAGCTTTTCAAACTTTTTTGTATTGTCTGATGTATAAAAACCAAACAAACTATGGTGGAGTTTTAGTGCCCGGCTTATATTTCACCAAAGAGCTTTTCAACAAAAATTTCGATTATAATATTAAAATGAACAAAAATCAAATTTTGAATTATAAGGACTATGCGAATGAGTTTGAAAATCGCCTGCAAAATCTACTTCTCGAAATTTTCGATAGAAATTTGATTTTTGAACAAACAAAAAATAGCGATTTGTGTAAATATTGCGATTATTCTAATATTTGCGGGAAATAAATCTTAAAAAGGAGCCGATTGATCATTATCTTTTTCTTTAAAAATATCATTAGTTGGGAAATTATCAGTTGTACCTGAACCTTCTTCCTGGCTATTAAATTTTGAGGGTACGCTAACTGTATTTTCGGAATATACCGGATTTCCTGCATTTGCAAAAATATTAAAATCAACATCAACGAATTTTGCAAAATGCGGCAAGAATTTAAGATTTACAGTTTCAGTAGCTCCATTTCTGTGTTTTGCAATTATAATTTCAGCTACACCTTTTAGAGAATTTCCTTCTTTGTCGGCATCAAGTCCATAATATTCCGGGCGATGAATAAAAACCACCATATCAGCATCTTGCTCTATAGCACCCGATTCTCTCAAATCTGAAAGCATTGGTCTTTTGTGAATTCCTGTCCGAGCTTCCACACCTCTATTTAGCTGCGATAGTGCAATTATTGGAACGTCAAGCTCTTTTGCGAGAGCCTTTAGCGATCGAGAAATTATGCTTACTTCTTGCTCTCGATTTCCTCGGTTCATATCAATACCGGCAGTCATAAGCTGGAGATAATCAATCATTATCAATTCAACTTTTTTCTTCTGCTTCAACAGTCTTCGGCATTTTGCCCGTAATTCAAAAATTGAAATTGCCGGCGTATCATCAATAAAAATTGACGCTTCCTGTAAGCTGGATATTTTCTTTTCGAGCTGTTCCCACTCAAAACCTTCCAATTTTCCATTTCTGATTTTTTCGGAAGCTAATTCTGTTTCTGAAACTATTAGTCTGTTTACAAGCTGCACGGCTGACATTTCGAGAGAAAAAATTGCTACGGAATGACCAAGCTCAACCGAAATATTTCTTGCTAAGGATAAAATAAAAGCAGTTTTTCCCATCGATGGTCTGGCTGCTATAATTATCAAATCGGATTTTTGCCAACCCGAGGTAATCCTATCAATATTTGTAAAACCCGAAGGTACGCCGCTATATTCTTTAGAATTTTTTCCAGCTTCCTCAATTCTCTTAATAGCTTCATCTACAAGCGGTTTAATCTCCTGAGTTTCTTTTTTGATATTTCCTTCAGAAATTTTAAAAAGTTCGGATTCAGAAAAATTCAAAAGTTCGAGAATATCATTATTCTCATCATAAGCTTTTCTTTGAATTTCGCTCGAAACACGTATCAGCTCTCGTTGAATATATTTTTGTACGACAATTCTGGCATGGAAATTTACGTGTGCAGCCGAACCAATTCTACTTGTCAATTGTGTAATATAAAATGGCCCGCCTACTTCATCAAGTTCGTTGTTTCTTCTTAACTGCTCTGTAACTGTAAGTATATCAATTGATTCGTTTGCTGAAGCTAATTGAAAAATTGCTTTATATATTTTTTGATGTTGCTCTTTATAAAAACTTTCGGGTTTTAAAAGTTCTATCACAGAATCGATTGCATTAGACTCAAGCATTAAAGCACCGAGCACAACTTCTTCTACATCAACTGCTTGCGGAGGAAGCTTACCTATTAATGATTGCTGATTTTCCGGAGATTTTGAATCGAAACTTTTTTTTGAACTCATTTGAATTTCTATTTAGATAAAATTTACAAAATTATAATATTGCCAAACTTATGAATATCAATTTTGCCAAAGTTATGAACATGTCGTTTTTTGACATTTAACTAATCATAAAATATGTTCAAAAACGACTTATTTTCAGTAGTATAGTTTGTTGATAATTTATTTCGATTTTTTTAAAGACCAAAACATCATGCCAATTGCAAAAACTAATGACACTATTGCAATAATAAAATTGCCTGAAAAACCAATTTTATTGTAAAAATATATTCCAATAATCGGGGCAAACGCAGCCCTAACACCTGTCAGAGTCAGATGAATTGACTGATACTGACCAGCATCTTCATTCTTGCAAAAATAAGCCGAACCTATGAACCAAAGCAAAGCCATAGTTGCAGCAAAAATTCCATAGAAAAAAAACGATAGAAGAAGCGAATAATAGATTTTAATATCAAAAACTATGAAGTGTTGTGGCATATATTCAGTAATTGTCATAAATACAAAATATAGCAGTAATGCGGAATAAGTGATTATTGCAAATTTTCGTGGATCGATTTTTCCAAGAAGTTTCCCAAAAAATGGCAATAAAACAATTGCAAGAATATTGTAGGCATTTTTGTAAAAAGCAACACTCGAATAATTCAAATTCAGTGCTTTATCAAAAAAAATGGTTATCACCGAAACCGAAACCATAAACGAAAATCCGTAGAGCATAAAACCAATTTCAAAATCGCGATATGGCTTGTTTTTTTGAATTATATCAATCATATTATTTATTGACTCAGCAATGGTTTTCCAAAATTTTTTCCTATTCAAGTTTACTGGGATTTCCTCATATTTTATTCTAGAAAGAAGGTTTATTGAAATTATACCAAGCAAACCGAGAAAAGGATATATGTACACGAAGGCATAATTGTCGTAATCGAGCAAGAAACCGAAAAAGAATGTTGAAATTAGTAATACAATTTTGTTGACAGAAGTAGCATAGCTATATAATTTTCCAAAATTATGATGAGAATAATTGCTCTTCAAAAATGCGTTTATTGTAGGAAGAACAATTGTAGAAGCAAGAAAATAGACAAAAAATATTGCAAGAAAAATGTAGTGATAGTACGAACTTCCAAGCATTTCTTCGCTGTTGCTCGGAAAAAACATTAATAAAACTAATGGCAGACGTGTTGAAAATGAAATAATTCGCAGCAGCTTTTTTTTGTTTTGAATTCTTTTCAAAATTTCCATTAGAAAAATTGAAAACAAAAAAACAACTACAGAAAACTGAAATAAAAAACTTAGCTGATAATCAGTTCCGAGTAAGCTTTTTATAAATACAAATTCGTTTAAGACTAAGATTCCGGCAATTATTCCTTCAATAATGGAATATGCCAAATGAAGTTTGAAAGTTCTACGCTCCTCTCCTACTACATCTTTCAGATATATATTCATTTACAGTCGATTGAAAAATTTGCAAAGATAATATGCTTTTTGCATCTAATAAATTATAAATTATTAATACTTAATATGTAGTTTATCAGGCTGTTTTATCAATAATAGATTATTATTTAATATTTTTATTTGCAATAAGAAAACTTAGAGTATTAAAGTTTTTATCCTCCTTGATTCAACAATTTTAAGAAATTATATTTTTTAAAATAATTCCAACTAAGATATTGGTTTTCTATAACTTTTGTTAATATTTGATTATTACAAACACGTAAAAATGTTTTTAAATTAATCAAATTTTTTTTACCTTTGGAAGGTTTGACTTTGATTATTGGAAATTTTAAGAAATTAAGAATTATTGTTATAGGAAATATTAAAATAGGACAAAACAGTAACTTACATAATTATGTTGGAAGAATTATGGAACAAAACAAGAAAGATGATAATGCTATCATTGCATAAATTACCATATCTCATCAAGAAGATCGCAAAAAACTCCTGAAACAGACTATAATAATTATATTTCAAAACCAAAAATATGAATAAATCTATGAGGAAGTTGAAAAATATTTGTGAAAGTAGTTATTAGGTTGTCATTAATTATCATTTGCAGTACGAAAACAGTATAGTACGAGATAAATGACATGAAGTAAATAACTCGAAATTTGCTCAAAAAATATTAAAATATGGAAAATCTTGATAACAAAACTAAAGATCAACATCAAAAACACTTAGTTGATGGGAAATATTCATTTAAGGATTTAGTTGATATAGACCAGTTACGTGCGGTGTTCGAACGATTCTCGAAGGCCACAGGATTTACCACAGGACTTATTTCATATCCCAATCAGGAGTTACTTATCCGTACAGGTTGGAGGGATATTTGCACCAAGTACCACCGTAGTTTATCCAACTCGGAAATTCACTGCAAGCAAAGCAATTTGGAACTTACCTCTTTGCTGAATGAGCAAAAGTCACTAAACATCAAACACTGCGAAAATGGGTTAATAGATGGTGCTACACCAATTATCATTAAGGGCACACACGTAGCAAATCTTGTTACAGGCCAGATACTTTTCGAAAAACCTGATATTAAACAGTTCAGAAAACAAGCTGAAACCTATGGTTACAATGTGGATACTTACCTCGAAGCACTTAAAAAGGTTCCGGTTGTATCAGAAAGGAAATTCAAAGAAGTAATGGAATTTTTATCTGAAATGGCAGTAATGCTTGCCGAGCAGGGATTAGTCGAACTACAAAGTCGTGAGGCTGCTCAAACCATTTTTGAGAGCGAAGAAAGGTTCAAACGACTTTTTAATAATTTAGGTGAGGCTGTTTTTGTTGCTGAAATTGGTTTTATTAACAGGGGACAAATTTTGGAAATTAATCCTGCAGCAGAAAAACAAACAGGCTACTCAAGAAATGAACTAATTGGTATGAATATAGCGAAAGATCTTGCCATTCCTAAATCCGGAGAGATCAGTCTTGATGAATGGGACACAAACTTGTTAAATGGTGAGCCCATTACTACTACTGAGAAAAAAAGGAGAAAGGATGGAACTCAATACTGGGTAGAAGTTATTGTTACACCGATTGAATATAAGGGTATAAAAGCATGTTTATCAATAAACCGAGACATCACCAAGCAAAAGAAAGCAGAGGATGAGTTGAAAGAAAGTGAAAAACGATATAGAACCCTCACAGAAGCAGCTCAGGATTCTGTTTTCATCATCGACCGCCAAGATAATATTACATTTGTAAATTCCTATGGAGCGAGTCTGTTTGGACAATTACCGAAAGATATAATTGGGAAACCACGCAAAATGATGTTTCCTCCTGAGGTATTTGAAAGCCAAAAGATAGATCTTCAACAAGTATTCAAATCCGGCAAGCCAATAATAAAAGATGCTAAAATTTCATATGGAAAACATGAAGTATGGCAAAGTACACGTTTAGTTCCGTTAAAGAGCGACACAGGCGAAATTTATGCCGTATTAGGTATTTCACGTGACATCACCGACCTCAAGTACACGGAATCAGCATTGAAGGAAAGCGAACGATTCCATCGGGTACTCCTGGATGATATGGTAACTTTTGTTACAGTTTTAAAACCGAACGGAGAAGTGATTTTTGTTAATAATACAACTCTAAAAGTTGGAGGACTAAGACTTGAAGATGTTGTGGGCAAGAAATATTACAATTGTGCATGGTGGACCCATTCGGAAGAAGTCCGCCAAACTGTAAAAAAATTTGTTGAGCAATGTGGGTGTGGCGAGACCTTAATCCACGACATACAGATTCGTAAAGCTGATGGTTCTTTAATGTGGATTGAGTTTAGCATGCATCCTATTTTTGACGAGGATGGTAGTGTTAAATATCTTATTCCTGAAGGGCGCAACATTAGTGTACGAAAAAAAGCAGAAGAAGATATTTCAAAACTATCTATTGCTGTAGCACAAAGCCCTTCAGTAATTGCAATCACAGATTTAAAGGGAAACTTAGAATATGTGAATCCTAAATTTACTGATCTTACCGGATATACTTTTGAAGAAGCCATAGGTCAAAATCCAAAAATTTTGAAATCAGATTATCAATCTGATGTAGTTTATAAAGAATTATGGAAAACAATTACTTCAGGTAAAGAGTGGCGGGGAGAATTTCACAATAAAAAGAAAGACGGAGAACTATTTTGGGAAGCTGCATCTGTTTCTCCGATTATAGACAAACAAGGAAAAACAATTAGTTATATAAAAGTTGCTGAAGATATTACTGAACGAAAACGAGCCGAGCAAATTCAAAAGGTATTATACAATATTTCCAATGCAGCTATCACCACTGATAATCTTAAAAAATTAATTGATCTGATACGTAAAGAGCTTGGGACAATCATTGATACAACAAATTTTTATGTAGCCTTGTACAATGAAAAAACAAATGAATTTTCATTACCATTTCATATAGACAAATTTGATAAAATCGTAACATTTTCGGCAGAAAAAACACTAACAGCTTATGTGGTAAAAAACAAAAAATCACTATTGGCAACAAAAGAGGTGAAAAATAATCTAGTTCAATCAGGTGAAGTTGAATTAATTGGGACAGATTCAGAAGTTTGGCTGGGAGTACCACTTAAAATTGAAGGAAAAGTAACAGGAGTTTTTGCAGTACAAAATTATACAGATAAAAATACATTTAACGAATCCGATTTGAAAATGCTTGAATTTGTATCTGACCAGATCAGTATTTCAATAGATAGGAAAAAGGCCGTAGAGGATTTGATTATCGCATTAAAAAAAGCCGAAGAAAGCGACCGTCTTAAAACCGCCTTTTTACAAAATGTAAGCCATGAGATACGCACACCAATGAATGGTATTCAAGGCTTTATTGAATTATTAAAAGAACCAAATCTTTCTGGCGACGAACAGCAAGAATTCTTAAGAATTATTCAGCAAAGTGGCAACCGCATGCTGAAAACTATTAAAGATTTGATGGATATTTCATTGATAGAATCAGGACAGGTGAAGATTTCTGTTTCAGAAATAAATTTAAACAAACAAAACGAAAACTTTTATAATATATATAAAACTGAAGTTGAAGAAAAAGGAATGAACCTTATCATTATAAATACATTAGGTGATCAAAATGCAAATATTAAAACTGATGTTGAGAAACTAATTGTAATACTGACCCACTTATTAAAAAATGCAATTAAGTATTCTAATAAAGGCATAATTGAATTAGGATATTTCCTTAAAACAAATAAAGAACCTAACGAACTGGAATTTTATATTAAGGACGAAGGTATTGGAATTGCCAAAAATAGACAGAAAGCTATTTTTGATCGTTTTATACAATCCGATATTTCTGAATCAAAACTGTATGAAGGAGCAGGTTTGGGTTTATCTATATCGAAAGCATATATAGAAATGCTTGGAGGTAAAATTTGGGTAAAATCCGAATTAGGTATGGGTTCGATTTTTCATTTTACGATTCCTTATAATGCAGGAATAAATGCAATTAGCAAAAATGCATATAAAATATTCAATTCAAATTCAGAATTTAAGATTAAAAATTTGAAAATATTGATTGTTGAAGATGAAGAAGAAATTGATTTGTATCTTAGCTTAATATTAAAAAATCTGTGCAAAGAAATTTTACATTCAAAAACTGGAAAAGATGCTGTTGAAATATGTTTTAATAATCCTGATATTGACATGATTTTAATGGATATAAGACTGCCGGATATGAATGGCTATAATGTTACAAGAAAAATCAGAGAGTTTAATAAAAATGTTACCATCATTGCACAAACTGCCTTTGCATTGTCAGGCGATAGAGAAAAAGCAATTGGTTGCGGTTGCAATTATTATATCACAAAACCAATTGTAAAAGATGAACTTGTTGAACTTATTAAAAGTCATTTTAAAGATATTAAATAAGTTCATTTTTTGTTATGCATCACTAATTAGAGTTTGTTTATAAAGTCCCTTTATGACGAAATCTTTCTAACCTTGAATGTTAATTATAGGCTGATAATGAAAGATTTACAAAAAACTCAAGGGGAGGTGTCTAATATAATTACCGATTTTTGGACAAGCGCAAATTATGATTTAGAAGGTCATTTTTTCTTTTGCAAGAAAATGATGGTTAATAATAATTTTGAGGCGTGTCAGAGGTTAATTGCTGTGAATTGCAATTCTCGAACTAATAATTTAATCTAATTTAAGGTATTTAATAAGGGAACTTCTAAAAATGCAAATTTCTTCGTTTTTTCAAAATTTCAAAATCCTCATTTACAATAGTAAACTGCGGTTTTGAAATTTCTTACGCCTTGAAATTTGCTATTTTAAGAAGTCCCCATAAGTTATTATTAATAATACACATAATTAATACTTGTTTATCACTTTTTCTTTATTAGAATTTACAAAAAGTATGTTGGCTAAATTATCATTAAAACCAGTAAAAATCTCAATATCTTCAATAGTAATATTATCTCCAAGAAATCCGGTGATTGTTAAATCGGCATCAACCGAAGATTTGCATATAATATCTTTTACTCCTTTTTTAGTTTCTAATGGAATTATTTCTACGTTTTCTGGAGAAATGGGCAAACGGCCAGATTTTATCAGAGCTAAAAGTTTTTCTCTCTCATCGTCAATTTTGTTTTGTGGATATAACGCAAATATTTTGATATAGCCTTTTCTCCATTCAGGATGACCTAAAATTATGTAGGCCAAAAGAATCATCAGGCTGGCATTTTCGTAATCGTTTTCGGTTATCCAAACATGAATTTCTTTTCTGTATCCAAATCCTTTGTATGAGGTATTCAAAACACAGACATCAAAATCTGTCGATTTTAGTAATGAATAATTTTTTAGCGCATCAAACAAACTTTCGGGTTCACTTCTCGAAAATTCAAACAAAATCATATTGTTAATTTTACCGGAAATGCTTGTGAGCTGAATTACCTGTGCGATAGCTGAAGTGTAAGACGGACTAATTATTGTATCGAGATACACTCTATTTTTGCTTCCGGCAGCAAGATTTATGAGTTTCGACAAAATTTCTTTAGAATTTTTATTTGTTTCTTCATTCAGAAAACCATTTATGTAGTGAATGTATGTTCCAAAACCGTATTTATACGAAAGCCATCGCAATAAATCGAATGCTGCTCTGCGTTTGAATGAATCCTGAGAGATACATACCATAAATGGTCTCCAATGGCTATCGTGTCCTTCTTTATCGGCTCGCTGAGTAAAAACCTGCAACTGACGACTTAATTGAAAAATCACACCTCTAAATAGATTTACCAAGCCTTTTCTATCTTTATTGTATTTGCTTATAGAATAATATATCAAAGCCATTATCACTAATGATAAGACTGCATATGTCAAATTCATTTTAAACATAAGCCAAAAAGAAAGAACAGCACCAAGTAATGAAAAATACCATCTGGAACGAAATGTAGGGCGGTAGGAAGGATCGGCAGCAAAATGTTCTAAAAATGAGATTAAACAAATTGCTCCGTATGTTACCATAAAAAACATTGAAATGATTTGCGCTACAAAATTAATATCGCCAATTGCAATAAAAAATACTGCAATGATTATTGTAATAAATGATGAATTTATAGGCTCATTCGAAGCTCCTTTTCCTTTTGCAAACCATTTATTAATTCTACTTTGCGGAAATATTTTGTCTAAGCCTATTGCCTGCAATGTTCGAGGTGCTACCATAATTGAGCCTATTGCTGATGATAAAGAAGCACTTGCCAATCCAATTGGGATGATTGGTCCCCATAAAGCAATTTTTTGCATAATTAATTGATCTGAGGCTAATTCTTCAGGACTGGCTGAAATTGTTAATTTGAATGCCACTGCTATATATATCACAATTCCTGCTATGGTAGCAAAAATAGTACCTCTCGGGATAGATTTTTTCGGATCTTTCAAATCGCCCGACAATCCAAGACCGGCAGCCAAACCTGTAAAGGCTGGAAAAATAATTGTGAATACGTAGAAAAAATTATCCGGATTGTCGATATGCGCTTGATAGTTTACACTTTCGATGGAACCGGTAGATTTTCCCATGAAAAAAAGAAGAATGGAAGTAAAAAGTAGTGCAACAACTATATATAAGGCTTTCATGCCAAAATTTGCTCCTCTTGTCAAAATCAAAATGGAAATTAAAACCATTGTAGGCAAACTAATTAATCTCTTATCATAAATCAACCAGCCAAAATTATCGGCAACATATTGAATGAGAGGATCAAAAGCTTCAGCAAATGCTATTATGTAAAAAGCTACACTTATGGCTTGAGAAAGATAGAGTGCAATTCCTATAGCAGCACCAATATTTAAACCAAATGAGCGAGAAATGATATAATAGGCACCTCCGCCCAGAACTTTTTGGTTAGTTGCAATTTCTGCAACAGCAAGAGCAGTTGGGATAGTTATTAAGTGCCCAATAATGATTATTGCAACAACTCCAGAAAAACCAACATGGCCAACTGCGTATCCAAAACGTAAAAATAGAATAGCACCCAAAATTGTAGAAATAGCCGTCATAAAAACAGGCATTGTCCCAAAATTAGCCTTTTTATCTAAAAGTGTGCTTTTCATTGAATTTAGGTTTATATGCTCACAAATTTCAATTTGATTTTAACTTTCTGACATAGGTTAAAATCTTATTAGTATAATTTCGAGCCAATTAAATGTATAAACTCTTCGCGAGTTTTGGTTCTCTCGAAGGCTCCGGTAAATGCAGATGTTGTGGTAACAGAGTTTTGTTTTTGTATTCCACGCATTTGCATGCACATATGTTGAGCCTCTATCACAACTGCGACACCAAGTGGGTTTAAGGTAGAATCAATACAATCTCTAATCTGGGTAGTCATGCGTTCCTGAACCTGCAATCGTCGTGCATATGCTTCAACTACTCTGGCAATTTTGCTAAGTCCGGTGATATAACCATTTGGTATGTATGCAACATGAGCTTTACCAACGAAAGGTATTAAATGATGCTCGCATAAAGAATATATTTCGATATCTTTAACGATAACCATTTGCTTGTATTCTTCTTTAAACATTGCTGATTTTACAATATCTGATGGCTCAATGCTGTATCCATTTGTCAAAAATTGTATTGCTTTTGCTACTCGCAGCGGGGTTTTTAGTAAGCCTTCCCTTTCAGAATCCTCGCCAATAAGTTTCAAGATTTCATAATAATGACTTGCTAATTTTGTTGTAGTCTCGTCATTGTATTTTTCTATGCGTAAATATCCATCTTTATTTACAGTTTTTATTCCATTGTTTATTATTTCCATTAATCGCGATTTTATTTTATCAATTTGATATTAAACAAAAGCTTGAACTAACAATCTTTTGTTGACAGTATATTAAATAGTTATGACATAATGTAAATCTCAAAATTTAAATTATACAAATTTTCTTTTTAAACCTTCATCATATAAGTTTCCTAATGTAGTTGCAGCTTCCTTAAAGCGACTGCAAAGCATCATTGCTGCAATAACATAAGGTTTGTTTGCGGCTTGTTTGTATGTTTGAATTCTATACTTTTCAAAAACTTTTTCAGACACTTCCCCATTTTTGCACGATACATTAGAAATATCTGCTGGCAAACAATGCATGTATAAAGCGTTCTGCTTATTTGTCAAATTCATTTTTGTTTCATTACACTCCCAACTTTTATGTTTAAAGTTGTTTTCAAGACACTGTATTTCAAGTTTTTGCAGGGCATCAGTATTTTTTGTTTTAAGCAGTTCGGTTCTTTCCTTCATAATATGAAGTGGTGCCCAGCTTTTAGGATAAACAATATCTGCATCGGCAAATGCTTCGTCCATTGAGTTTGAAATATTGAACTCTCCTCCACTCTTTTTTGCGTTTATTTTTGCAATTTTAATAACTTCCGGTAATAAATCGTAGCCTTCAGGAAAAGCTAAATCTACATTCATTCCAAATCTGGTTAATAAACCTATAATCCCCTGAGGAACTGAAAGTGGCTTGCCATAACTTGGCGAATATGCCCAGCTCATTGCAATCTTTTTTCCTTTCAATTTTTCGATAGAGCCGAAATGATTTTTTAAGTGTATCAAATCTGCCATGGTTTGAGTAGGATGATCAATGTCGCATTGCAAATTTATTATGCTTGGATTTTGTTGCAAAACTCCTTCATCATAGCCCTCTTTAAGAGCTGTGGAAACTTCCTTCATATAAGAATTTCCTTCGCCAAGATACATATCATCTCTTATTCCAATAATTTCTGTGAAAAAAGAAATCATATTTGCTGTCTCGCGAATTGTTTCGCCATGAGATACTTGCGATTTCTTTTCATCAAAATCTTGAATTCCAAGCCCTAAAAGGTTAGCAGCCGAGGCAAAAGAAAAACGAGTTCTGGTAGATTGATCTCTAAATAAAGAAATTGCAAGGCCCGATTGAAAACAATTTGTAGCAATATTATTTTCACGCAAATATTTCAAGGCTTCTGCAACTAAGACTATCTGTTGAATTTCGCTATCTGTTTTCTGCCACGACAATAAAAAATCTTTATTGTAATTGCATATCGAAACATTTTTAATGCTATTTAAAAGTTGATGAAAGTTGTTGGTCATATTATGAAATATTAATAAAACTCAAATTAGATATAAAATATATTCCTACATAATTTCTATTTTCCAATTGCATTCTTTGTAACATTCTGTTTTATAGCCATAAAGAATTATTTTAGTAAAAAAAATAAACTAATATTCTTGAAATATCTGTTCAAAATATCAGGCTTTTTGTCATCAAATTAATAAATTTAGTCATTTATTTTATGGCTTTAGTCAAATCAAAAGTAACAAAATCGCATTAATCAAGTACACATATGTGAGGTAAATTTATAGTAGATTTTTTTCATTTATTGGTTGGGTAAAAAGGCGACTTCGGTCGCCTTTCTTCATTTAACAGCTTATTAATTTTTATAAAACGGGACTTTCACAACTTTTGCTTTAATCAGCTTTTTTCTGACTTTGATATAAATTTCAGTATCAACTTTAGTAAATCCTTTATTTAAATAGCCCATTCCTATCCCCTTTTTTAGAACCGGCGACATTGTTCCGGAAGTTACAATCCCTATTTTATTTTCTTCAGAATCGCAAATTTCATAGCCTTGCCTTGGAATCCCTTTATCTAACAATTCAAAGCCTTTCAAACGACGATTTACGCCTTCTTCTTTTTGTTTAAATAGAAACTCTTTGTCAATAAAATTGTTTGAATCAACAAATTTCGTAATCCAACCTAATCCAGCCTCAATAGGCGAAGTTGTATCATCAATATCGTTTCCGTATAAACAAAATCCCATTTCGAGCCGAAGTGTATCTCTTGCGGCAAGTCCTATTGGTTTGATATTTTGCTCCTTTCCAGCTTCAAATATTGCCTCCCAAAGTTTTCCGGCATCTTCATTTTTCACATAAATTTCGAAACCGCCAGAACCGGTATATCCTGTTGCAGAAAGTATTACATCTTTTACTCTGGCAAATTCCCCAATTTTGAATGTGTAATAAGGAATTTCTTCAAGATCAAAATCAGTGAGTGCCTGCAAAACTTTATTTGTATTTGGTCCTTGAATTGCAAGCTGGGCAATTTCGTCCGAGGCATTTATCAATTCTGCTCCCATCGAATTTTGTTTATTTACCCACGCCCAATCTTTATCGATATTGGAGGCATTGACTACAAGCAAAAAATTATCGTAAGCCAGTCTATATACCAAAAGATCGTCAACGATACCTCCTTTTCCGTTCGGGAAACAAGTATATTGAACTTTTCCATCAGAAAGTTTTGAAGCATCGTTTGAGGTAACCAACTGTACAAAATCTAATGCTTTTTCGCCTTTTACCCAAAATTCGCCCATATGCGAAACATCAAAAACTCCGACATTGTTTCTAACCGTCATATGTTCTTCGTTTACTCCTGAAAATTCAACTGGCATGTTATATCCTGCAAATTCCAGCATTCTTGCTCCAAGCTTTTTATGATACTCTGTAAATGCGGTACTTTTCATAATTTATATAATTTATTATTATAAACAATAATTTTAAAATCTCACAAAAATATACTTTTTACATGGATTATTAGTGTATCTAATTATTAATTGGAAAAGAAAAATTGAGTTTTATGCACCAATTTTTAGCTCAAGAAAAAAAGTGGCTATTGCTAAGAATTTCTATCCTGAATAATTCATAAATTTTCGTAACGAAAGTTCAAAATATGTGTCAGATTTGAACTACCACAGATTTTTATTTTTGAGTAATAGCGAGCTATTTTGATGGAATAAAAATTGAGGATGGTCAAAGATGATGTGCAGTTTGGGCTTGTAGTAGAAATATTTATGAATTATTCAGGCTAGATTTCTGGTACCAAGAAACCGATTTTCTATGTATTTCATAACATTTTTGGTTCCTTAGAATAACTATATCTTTGAAGAAAAATAATTGTAGAATTTTAAAATGCTTCAATATTATGAACAATACATTTTCAATAATAATTAATCCTGTATCTGGCAGCGGACTGGGTTTAAAGAATTGGAGTGATATTGAAAAATTGCTCAAACAAAAAAACATAAAATATTCAGAATATTATACTTTGAATTACAATTCAACAATCAAATATTGCAATGAGCAAATTTCATCGGGAATTCGTAATTTTATAGTCATTGGAGGCGATGGCACTTTAAACGAAGTAGCTAACAGCATTTTAACACAAACAAAAATTAAAATTAGTGAATTTTCTATTTCAGTAATTCCGGTTGGAACCGGCAACGATTGGTGCAGAACTTTTAAAATACCATTTGATTATACTAAAGCAATTGATATTATTTGTAAGCAGAATTTCAAATTTCAGGATGTTGGAAAAGCTTTTTTTCATAATAATGGGAAAAAACAAATTCGTTATTTTGTTAATGTTGCCGGAGCTGGTTTCGATGCTTTTGTTGCATATAAAACCAACTTGAAATCTGATAAAGGACAAGGTTCTGCTTTGAGCTATTTGTGGAATTTATTTACAGGACTTTTTCAGTATAAATCTACTCGTGTTAAACTGAATTATGAAGACAAGAGTACAAATAATTTAGTTTTTAGTATGAGTATAGGCATTGGAAAATTCAATGGTGGTGGAATGATGCAACTACCTGAAGCTATTCCAGACGATGGACTTTTTGATACTACTGTAATTAACAAGATGAGCAAATTGAAAATTATTCGCAATATTAAGAAGTTATATGATGGTTCGATAATAAATGTGCCAAATATTGATAGTTTCAGAGCCAAAAAAATTATGATTGACTCAGAGCCAAAAATAAAACTTGAGCTCGATGGCGAAATTTGTGGAGAAAGCCCATTTGAATTCGAAATAATCCCACAATATTTGAAGGTTTGTGTGCCTGAATAAAAATTTTAAATACAATTATTTCTATTAATATTTCAATTAAGTTCTTTACTTTCGCCTCATAATTTCAACTTTTAACATGAAAACATACAATACAATTTTTTTTGATTTAGACAGAACTATTTGGGATTTCGATACAAATTCGAAGAACACTCTACAGGAGCTTATTGAAAATAATGGACTGAGTGCCGTTTTTGGAAGCTTTGAAGAGTTTTATAATATTTACAAGAAAGTAAATGATTCGCTCTGGGCAAAATATCGGGACGGAAAAATTGAAAAAGAAATTTTAAGCTGGAAACGATTTTATGATACTTTTTTGAAATTTGGCCTGGATGATATCGAAATTGCCAAAATATTTGGTTTGGGATATGTAAGTCTAAGTCCAACAAAAACAAAACTTTTCCCGCATTCTCACGAGGTTTTAGAATATTTGGAGAATAAATATACATTATATATAATCACGAATGGATTTAGCGAAGTTCAGTATGAAAAAATTAAGAATTGCCGACTTGGCGGTTATTTTTCTGATATTTTCACATCGGAAGAAATTGGTGTAAAAAAGCCTGATGCAAAAATTTTCAATCATGCGGTCGAGATTTCCAAGACAAAAAGGAAGAATTGCCTTATGATTGGAGACGATTTGAATGTGGACATTATTGGTGCAAGAAGAGCAGGAATCGATCAGGTATTTTTTAATTTCGATAAAATAGTTCATACCGAAAAAGTAACTTTTGAAATTAGCTCGCTTATTCAGCTTAAAGAAATACTGTAAATGCTTGATATTTAAATCAATAAAACATTTTTAATATTGTCAAAAATTGTCAAAAATTCACTTAAAAAAAATCTGTGATTCTGTAGCAAATTACATACAAATAGTTTTCATTTTGAGATTTTAAACAATCTCTCCATAAATATCATATTCTTCTGCCCTATTCAGTTTAACATCGTAAAACTCCCCAATTTTAAGCTGGTTTTCGGTGCTACTAATTAAAATTTCGTTATCAACTTCCGGTGAATCAAATTCTGTTCTGCCGATATAAAAATCTCCTTCGAGCCTATCAATTAATACTTTATAATTTCTACCAATCATTTTCAGATTGTGTTCCATTGATATTCCTTGCTGAAGTTCAAGAATTTCTTCCTTGCGTTGATTTTTCGTTTCTTCAGGAATATTGTCTTCGTATTTCTCTGCAGCAAAAGTATCTTCCTCTTCAGAATATGTAAAAACGCCCAATCTGTCGAATTTTACCTCAGATAATACTTCAAACAATTGCTGAAAATCCTTATCAGTTTCTCCGGGATGCCCTACAAGAATTGTTGTTCGTAAAGCAATATTTGGATTTTCTTGTCTGATTTTTTCAATCAAGTCCAAACTTTCGTTTTTGTTGGTTCGGCGTTTCATTTTTTGCAAAACCGAATTGCTAAAATGCTGAAAAGGAATGTCAAGATAGTTGCAAATTTTCGGGTGATTTTTAATTTTTTGTAGAACATCGACCGGAAAATTTGCAGGATAGGCATAATGTAGCCTAATCCATTCAATTCCGTCAATTTCAACTAAACTGTCTAAAAGTTCTGCCAATGCTTGTTTTTTGTAAATATCATTTCCATAATAGGTTAAATCTTGAGCTATCAATATCAATTCTTTCACTCCGATTGATGCTAAGTATTTAGCCTCAGAAACTAAAATTTCTATTGGTTTCGAAATATGTTTTCCTCTAATCAAAGGAATAGCACAAAAGGAGCAAGTTCTATCGCATCCTTCCGAAATTTTCAAATATGCAAAATGTTTGGGGGTAGATAATTTTCGTTCACCTACCAGCTCTTTGCGATAGTCTGCTCCAATTTCTTCAACTATATTTTTAAATTCAGATACACCAAAATATTTGTCAACATTAGGAATTTCTTTTTCGAGTTCGCTTTTGTAGCGTTGCGATAAGCATCCCATTACGAACAAATTCTTAATATTTCCATCTTCTTTTTCTTTCGAGAATCGTAGAATTGTATTGATTGATTCTTCTTTTGCATCGGAAATGAAACCGCAAGTATTGATCACTACTGTGTTGGTATTTTGGGAATAAGAATCGTGTTCTATATTAATATTAGAGCTTTCGAGTTGTCGCATCAAAACCTCCGAATCAACCACATTTTTTGAGCACCCAAGTGTGATTATGCTTATATTATGTTTTTGCATTTTTGCTTTATTTAATTTAATAATTCGGCAAATAAAACATATATATCTGAATTAAGAAAATGAGTTTAGAAGTGTTCTTGATCTGGAGTGTTCTGAGATTTGTATTTTATTTGCCAAAGTATTTATAAATTACATCCATTAACAAATTTTTGTTTAGAGGTTTTGTAATATAATCGTCGCAGCCTGCTGCTATGGCTTTTTCACGATCGCCTCTCATTGCATAGGCTGTTTGTGCTACAACAATCACATCTTTGTTGAATTCTTTAATTTGTCGGGTAGCTTCATAACCGTTAAGTAGAGGCATTTTTATATCCATGAGTATTAGGTCAATATCTTTGTTTTTTCTGCAACATTTCACTGCTTCCATTCCATTTTCAGCATGCAGAATTTCCCTGCATACGTTTTTTAGAATTATTGAGATTTGCATATCTGTATATTTTTCGTCTTCAGCAATCAGGATTTTCAATTTTTTGGCTTTTTCTGTAATTATGGTACCTACCTTTTTTTGTTTATCTTTTTCTTTGGTATTGTAGGGAATTGTGAAATAGAAAACTGCGCCTTGTCCTTCTACAGATTCAACCCATATTTTTCCACCGAGCAAATTTACATATGCCTTGGCAATAGTTAAACCTAAGCCTGTGCCTTCAAAATGTCTTGTGTGTGAAATATCTACTTGCCTAAATAAATCGAAAATTGAGAGTAACTTATCTTTTGGAATTCCAATACCTTCATCTTTAACGAAAAAAACTAATTCTGTTGGAGCTATTTCATTATTGTGATGATATCCATATTCAATTATTCCTTCAGATGTAAATTTAATTGCATTTGCAATAAGGTTATTAAGAATTGTTTTTAGTTTAGATTGGTCAGTTCTAAGAATTGCTTCTTTTGACGGCAGGGAATTACTAAATCGAATTTCCATTCCATTTTTAGTTACTTCATCAAGATAGTAGATATAAAGACTTTCTGTAAGTTTGTTTAAATCTGTGTCGATTATTGAAAGATCTACTTGATTTGATTGTATCAATGAAATATCTAATAGTTGGTTAAGAGTATTCATCATTCTGTCGCTACTAATTTCAATAATATCGATATACTCTTGTAGTTCTTCAGGTGTAATTTCAGGGCTTTTTAATAATGATAGAAATCCTATTATTCCATTCATTGGAGTCCTTATTTCGTGGCTCATATTTGCAAGAAAAGCAGACTTCAATTTATCGCTTTCTTTGGCTTTTTCGAGAGCTACTTTCATATTATCATCATTTTTTTTCCGTTCTGAAATATCTCTGATAATACCAATAGTACTCCATTTGTTTTTAAGAAGAGTTCGAGCTAAGGATAATTCTATCGGGAATTCTGTACCATCTTTTTTTAAAGCAAACAATTCTAAAGTTTTACCAATTGCATATCCTTCACCTGAATTTTTGTATTTATTGAAGCCAATTTGAAAATCTTTGTAAAATCTTGGTGGTGCAATGGTTTTATGTAAACTTTTATTTAATATTTCTTCAGCAGTAAAGCCAAATATTTCTTCAGCCATTTTGTTCCAATAAGAAATATTTCCTTCATTATCAATCATAACAATTGCATCGTTGGCTGTGTTGCTTAGTGTTTTATACTTTTCTTCGCTCTCGTGTATTAATTCTTCTGCTTGCTTCTTTTCGGTGATATCTTGGGCAATTCCATCGTAATATTCTATATTCCCTTTTAAATCAATAACTGCTTTTATTGATAATGAAACCCATAATATTTTTCCATCCTTTCTAACTAAAGTTGTTTCATAGTTCTTTACAATTCCCTCCCTTTTGAGGACTGACAGAAGTTTTTGATAGTCAGGTTCTTTGAAGAAAATATTGTTGATAGTAATGTTTTTTAATTCGTCTATTGAATCGTATGATAATGTTTCAGCAAATGTGCTATTTGCTGATATGATTTTGCCATTTGCTGTAGAACGGAAAACACTGACTGGTACATTATCGAATAATTCTCTTATAATTCTCTCATTTTCACGAAGCTTATTTTCAGAATAATTCATGTAATCATATGTTCGCAAGCTTGCTGATACAACAGAAAATAGTTTATTGGCTGTTAGTTCGGTTTTGGTTCTATAGTCGTCAATATCAAAATTTTGCATCACATGTTTCTCAGGTACAATTCCTGATTGACCTGTTCTGATTACTATTCGTATGATTTTATTATTGAGTTCTTCTCTTATGAATTTGACTATCTCTAAGCCAGCTGTATCTGTTTCCATTACAACATCTAATAGCACTAAGAAAATGTCTTTTTCTTTAATTAGAATTTTTTTTGCTTGTAGTCCGGAGAATGCACTCAAAATTTCAATATTTTTTCCTTCATAAAGAAAATCATCTAAGGCTAATTTTGTTACAGCATGCACATCAACTTCATCATCGATAACGAGAATTTTTTTTCTGTTTAGTTTTTTGTTTTCGTTCATATTTTTTTGTCAATTTTCTGTATTGATAAAATGTTGTTTCTATAATTTATCAAAGTGTTTATGTAACATTTCTATAAGCACATCTTTATCAATAGGTTTTGTAATATAGTCGTTGCAACCAGCTTCGAGGGCTTTTTTGCGATCAGCTTCATCTGTATTTACTGTTTGAGCAATAATGACTACATTTCTGTCAAAATCTCTAATTTGTTGCGTTGCCACGTATCCATCCATTGTTGGCATATTGATATCCATAAGTATTAAATCAATATCAGGATTATTTATACATATTTTAAGTGCCTCAATTCCAGTTCTTGCAAACAATATTTCGCCACAAATATTTTGCAAACTCATACAAATATGTATTTCTGCCGAAAAATCATCTTCAACAATCAAAACTTTCAATTTGCATAAATTAAAGTTTTTATTTTGTACAGAATTCTTAGTTTCACTAATTATTCCATCTTCGCCTGAGTCGTCATATTGAAGTGAAAAATGGAATGTACTTCCTTCTCCTTCAATATTTTTACTTTCTACTCCTACTTCACCACCTTGTTTTTCTACAATTCGTCTAACTATTGATAATCCCAAACCATATCCAATGCTTTTCAACTGATTCAACCGTTCAAACTTGTTAAATAATAGTTTTTGATTTTCTTCTGAAATTCCCGGTCCGAAATCTCTTACACTAAAACGAACCATTTTTTTATTGCTCTTTTCTGACTTTATTATTTCGTAGTTAATATCAATTTTGGGAGATTCTCCTCCATACTTTAGAGCATTGCTTAAATAATTCATCCAAACCTCTTCAATCCATTGTGGATTGCCCAAAACCACAGGAAGCGTCTCAGGAGCGTTTATACTTGCATTGGCTTCAATTTTCATTGAATATATTCGGTTTAAACTTTCTGCTAAAACTTTGTTCATATTAAGCCTTTCAAACACAACATCAGATTTTCTGACACTTGCCAATAATAGAAGGCTATCAATAATTTTATTCATCTTATGGGCAGTTGTTTCAATTATTTGTAAGTAGTTTTTCCGATCAAATATAGAAATATCAGACTCTTCTGTAATTAACAAATTTGAAAAACCTAATATTGAACCTAAAGGATTTTTAAGGTCATGAGCTACTGTATGTGAAAAAGAATTTAACTCTTCGTTACGTTCCTGCAATTCATTATTTTGCTGGCGAATTTCTTCTTCAGCTTTTTTGCGATCGGTAATATTTTCGGCTACCTTAACATAATTTATAATGTTGTTCTGGCTATCAAAAATCGGAGAAATTGATGCAGATTCCCAAAAAGATTCACCATTTTTCTTTTTATTATGAAATTCTCCACGCCATGTTTTCCCAGACGAAATTGTTTCCCACAAATCCTTATACACTTCATCAGATTGGTAACCGGTTTTCTGAATTCTTGGATTTTCCCCAACTACTTCGTCCAAAGAGTATCCAGACAATTCGGTAAACTTTGGGTTAACATATTCAATATTTCCTTTAGTATCTGTAATTGCTATTACTGCCGGACTTTGTTCTACTGCAACAGAAAGCTTTTTATTATCTTCAATAGATTTTTTTTGCGAGCTAATATCTTCTGCAACTGTATATATTTTATCTATCTCACCAGTTTCATTTTTGAATGGCACAATTGTTACTGATAAGATAGTGGTTTTGTTCAATTTAGATTTAAAATTCATTTCAAATTTAATTGTCTTACCGGTTTTACATACTTCAAGAAAATATTTGGCATATCCGCTATCATTCAATAACTTATAATCAATTAAATTAATTTGTTCAGGTTCTTCAAAAAGAGACACAAGAAGTTCTTTTGCATTTTCGTTTAGCTCAACAATTGTTCCTTCCGGTTTTGCCGTAAAAATTGGAAAAGGCGAATTTTCGAAAAGTAGTCTGTAATTTTTTTCGCTTTCTGCAATTGCAGCTTCGTTATTTTTTCTTTCAGTAATATTACGAAAAATCCCTTCAATTCCTGCATATTTTTCATTTTCATCAAAATAAATTCTCGAATTTGTTTCAACGAAAATGTTCTTATTTCTTTTAGTTCTTATCTCTCCATAATAGTTTTCAATACTACCCTTTTCTCGAATTTTTTTAAGAAACTGTTTTCTGTCATCAGGATTTGTAAAGAAACTTGATATTTTTTTCCCATTAATTTCACTCTTATCGAAACCGGTAATTTCTTCGACAGAAGGACTACTTAATATCACAATCCCTTCTTTATCAGTTCTGTAATAGCCGTCAATCATGTTTTCAAGAATGCTTCTATATTTCTCCTCACTTTTTTTTAATTCACTCTCAACTAGTTTTAGTTCGGAGATATCGCTTATGAAGCCTTCAAGAGCAATCATATTTTTATTTGCATCATAGACTGCCTGACCTTGCTCCCATACCCACTTTTGCTTTCTGTCTGAAGTGAGAATGCGGTAGATTAATTGAAAAGGTTTTTGCTTGCTAATTGCACTTTGTACTTGATTCCATACTTCATCGCGGTCTTCCATTAAAATTATGTCGGAATATGAAAGTAAATTATTATTCATTAGATCGGCTGGTTTATATCCGGTTAGCTTATGGCAACCATCAGATACGAATTCCATTGTCCAATCGGAATCGTTTTTGCATCTATAGACCATTCCGGGCAAATTCTCCATTAAGGTAGATAATCGCCGTTTACTTTCAGATAATGATTCTTTTATATGATTTTCTAATATTTTAGGTTTTTCGTACTCCAAAACTATTGCTTTCAAGCTTTCAATTTCAGCAATAAGCTGCTCTTTCGTACAATTGTCATAACTTTTCATAATTACATTTTTCACACTCAACAATTATTTTAAAAACTTAAAATGTAAAATTAAACAAAAAAATGGAGTATATATATTTATAGCAATTCGTTTTTTACAGAGGTTTTAACATATACCATATTTGTCATTTTTAGCTATAAACTTTGATTTCTCATAGCTAAGAGTTCGATAATTTTTCATGATCTAAATACCTTTTCGTTTTTTCTTAGTATTTTTGGAAGTCTTATCAACTGTAAATTTATGTTTTAAAATTTTTACTATTTTCGGCAACTATTATTAATATCTTTTGTCTAATTACTGATGTATAACTAATTTGTTTTGATAATGAAAAAAAATATAGTTCTAATTATAGGAATATTTCTCCTCTCAATTTCTCAATCACAATCCCAAAGTAATCTGATTTTTGAGGAAAACAAGGGTCAATGGAATAAGAATGCCCTGTATATGGCAAATCTTAACTATGGAAGGGCATTTTTCGAAAGCGGAACTTTCACATATTTGTTTTATAGCCAGGACGATTTAGATGGAATTCACGCTCATTGTAGTAAAAGTACAGGCATTAATGATTGTTCGCACAATCACGATTTAGAAAAAAACGAAAAAATAATTCGTGCACATGCCTATAAAACAAGGTTTTTAAACTCAAATAAATCTGTGAGTCTTTCATCTGAAAAAAAACAAGCAGGATATAGAAATTATTTTATTGGAAATGTTCAGGAAAATTGGGCAACTCATGTCAATTTGTTTAAACAAATAAATTATACAAGCATTTACGATGGAATAGACTTAAACGTTTATAGCCATCAAATGAATTTGAAATACGATATCATTGTAAAGCCCGGTAGCGATTTAAGCAAAATAAGAATTGAATATGAAGGTACCGACAACATGTATGTCGAAAACGGAAACCTGCATATCGAAACATCGGTAAATCAAATAGTTGAGCAAAAACCTTATGTCTATCAAATTATTGAAAATCAAAAAGTTGAAGTTGAATGTAATTATGAGTTAAAAAACAATATTCTTTCTTTTGTGTGTCCTGCCGGTTACAACATGAACTACGATCTTATTATTGATCCAATATTAGTAGCAGCTACTTTTTCGGGTTCATCATGCACAAATTATGGGCACTCGGCTACTTATGACGTATTGGGCTATATATACACTGGTGCAAGGTCGTTTGGCATTGGTTATCCAACAACTACCGGAGCTGTACAAAGTACTTTCGGTGGTAGTACCGACATCGGAGTAAGCAAACTAAATCAAGATGGCTCTGCATTGGTTTGGGCTACTTACCTTGGCGGTAATAATTCTGACAATGTACATAGCATGTTCGTTAATAACAATTTTGATTTATATGTTTACGGAACTGCGGCTTCAACGGATTATCCTGTTTCTACAAATGCTTTTTCAACTACAATGAGTGGTTCAACGGATATTGTTGTAACTAAACTCGATTCAACAGGAACGGTTATGATTGGCTCAACATATATTGGTGGTAACGATTCAGATGGATTAAATGGCATAAGTTCAAACTACGGAGATACTTATCGTGGAGAAATTATTGTAAACGATGCAGATAATTGTTTGGTTGCAAGCTATACAAATTCCAGCAATTTTCCAACCACAGCAAGCGCATTTCAAACCACAACCGGTACGCAACAAGATGGAGTAATATTTAAATTCAATAGCGACCTCTCAGCCCTAATATGGAGTACATTTCTTGGTGGAACAGGCGATGATGCTTGCTATGGAATAAGGGTTGATGATAACGATGATGTATATGTTACCGGAACTGCAGCTAACAACGATTTTCCTTCGATTAGTGGCGGTGCATATCCCCACCATCAGGGTTCTACCAGAGATGGTTTTATAGCAAAACTAAATAGCTCTGGCAGCTCAATGTTTGCTTTCACATTTTATGGAACCGATCAACAAGATCAATCCTTTTTTTTAGATTTAGACTACAACGATTATGTTTATATTTACGGTCAAAGTAGTGGAAGCATACCCGTAGAACCCGTTGGAATTTATTCAAATTCGGGAAGCCATCAATTCATTGCAAAGTTTAATAACAGTTTGAGTTCCGTAAGTTTCTCAACTGTTTTTGGTTCAGGAGGTAGCAGTACTGATATTTCACCATCAGCTTTTATGGTAGATCAGTGCGGAAGAATTTATACTTCAGGACATGGTGGTTCAGGAATCCCAACAAGCCCAAATCCATTGCAAACATCAGGAGGATTTTATTTATTGGTACTCGAAGAAAATGCAGCAGCCTTGAATTATGCAACCTACTATGGTGGATCAGGCGACCATGTAGATGGTGGAACAAGCCGTTTCGATCCACAAGGAATTGTTTATCAGGGTGTTTGTAGTGGTGGCTCAATGCCAACAGTACCATGGGCATATGCAACTTCAAGTATGTCAGGCTGGGATGTTGGAGTTTTTAAAATCGACTTTGAAACAGGATTTGCAGTCTCCGATTTTTCAGCTTATCCTGATACTGGCTGCGCCCCCTTAACTACTATTTTTACAAACAATAGCACAGGTATGGAATACGAATGGCATTTCAATGATGGATCTCCGGTAGATACGAGTTTTGAACCAACTCATACATTTTTTGCAGGTCAATATGATGTTATGTTAGTTGCAAGTGGTGCTTCAAATTGCATACTTTCTGATACAAGCTATTTTCTTATTGATGTTACGCAAGGACCAACAGTAAATCTTGGCCCCGATAGCATTTTGTGTATGGACGATGTTTTGCTTTTTGATGTTGGTTTTCCGGGTGCTACATACTTTTGGGAAAATGATTATAGCGTAATAACAAGCGCAGATCCAACTTATACTATCGATAAACCCGGAACCTATTGGGTTCAATTAAATGTAGGAAACTGCATGGATCGAGATACAATAGTTATCGATTATTATGAATTGGAACCCGAATTAGGACCAAATATTTCAGATATATGTGCAGGAACTCCAGTAATTTTGGATCCTAATGCAGGAACAGGACTGAGCTATTTGTGGAGCAATGGTTCTACCGATGCAACAATTTCTGTTACACAATCAGGCACATATTCAGTTACAACTACTATCGAATATTGTGAAGATTCTGATGAAATACTTGTAGAATTTGATTATCCTTTAAATATTAATTTAGGTCCGGATATTCAGCTATGTAGCGGCGATTTAGTTACCCTTGATGCAGGAGAATTAGGTACTACTTATTTTTGGTCAACATACATTACAACCCAAACTTTGGAAGTTAGCAATCCCGGAACATATTATGTTACTGTTACAAATGCCTGTGGTAGCTATTCCGATGGTATTACCATAACACCAATCACAGTTCCTATTATAGAATTAGGACCAAATATTTCTATTTGCGAAGGTACAGCATATATTCTTGATGCAAGCTATCCAAATTCAACATATTTTTGGACTACAGCTTCTACTTTCCCAACAATAATGATTGATACAGCTGGCATGTACGAAGTATTTGTTACAAATGTTTGCGGTACAACTTATGATAATATTTTAATAAGTACTGTAAACCCTGTGATAGTTGATTTGGGCAACGACACCTCAATATGCTCTTTTGATACCATTACCATAGATTGCTTTAGTCCCTTTTCGACTTATTATTGGTCGAATGGCGAAACAAACTCAAGCATTGAAGTTTCTGAACCGGGTACTTATGTTGCAATGATTGAAAATGCTTGCGGAACATATAATGACTTTATTGAAATTGATACCATTTTTGCTGAAATAAACTTAGGAAATGATACTTTAATCTGCGATGGAGACGAAATAATATTAGATGCTTCACAAGAATATATTCAAAATTATATTTGGACAACTGGTGAAACTAGTTCAAGCATTTCCGTAAGTTCATCAGGAGTTTATACACTGACAGTTACAGATATTTGTATGCATGAACTTGAAGAAACATTTGAACTAAGTCTTTTCGATTTAAATATTAATCTTGGAAACGATACAACTATTTGCGAAGGAGCATCAATTATGCTGAATGCAGCTTATTCAGGTTTGATGTACATATGGTCGAACGGTGCAACAAGCCAAAATATCGAAATTGATGGTGGCGGCACATATTCAGTCGAAGTAATTCACAATATTTGTGGAACTGCGACAGGCCAAATTAATGTTGGAGTAAACCCTGCTCCTATTATAAATCTTGGAAATGACACTATTTTGCAAAACGGAGAATATTTGACATTAGATGCAGGAAATAATTTTTCTAACTACTACTGGTCAACCGGCGAAAGTACCCAATCTATTGAAGTGAACTATACTGATTCTTTTATAGTTTCTGTCATCGACAATTTTGGCTGTATTGGTATAGATACAATATATGTTGAGTTCACTACGGATATTTCAAAAGTTGAGAATGAAGAAATTAGAGTTTTCCCAAATCCTGCTAACGAATACATTTTTATATCCTCAAACAATTCCACTTTAGAAAAAGTTGAAATATACGATGCAATAGGTCGTCAAATTTTGAATAAAACAATAAATTCGGTTGAGGCAAATATCCCAATTTTGAATTTGCCGGAAGGCTTATATTTTGTACGATCTTATACACAAAATAAAATATATGTAAATATTTTTTCTAAATTTGGAAGCTAAGTTTTACTTTGAATTAAGAGTTGTAATCTATCTATTTTTGGCTATTAATAGTAGAAATAAAAGCTAAAACTGAATTACAAATTTCAATGTTTTCAAAATTATAAATAGAAAATGGAAAACTACCTCGCCACAACCTTACAAGGTCTTGAAAGTGTTTTAGAAGATGAAATAAAATTGTTAGGTGGCACAAATACAAAAATATTGAGAAGGGCTGTAAGTTTTGAAGGAAACAAACAGTTGCTCTACAAATCGAATTTGCATTTACGAACTGCATTAAAAATTCTGAAACCCATAGAGAGCTTTTTGGCAAAAAATGAAAACGAGCTATATCGGCAAATTAAAAAATTTAATTGGTCTGATATTTTCGGAATTGATGACACTTTTGCGATAGATTCTGTTGTAAACTCCAAATTTTTTAATCATTCGAAATATGTTGCATTAAAATCTAAAGATGCAATAGCCGACTATTTCAGAGATAAAACAGGAAAACGGCCATCAATTGACATATCGAATCCCGATTTCAGAATCAATATTCATATCAATGCAGATAAGGTATCAGTATCTATGGATAGTTCCGGTGAATCACTACACAAACGAGGATACCGTCTTCAACAGAACATTGCACCTTTAAATGAAGTTCTTGCAGCAGGAATGGTATTGCTATCGGGCTGGGACAAAAAGTCAAATTTTATTGATCCAATGTGCGGTTCAGCTACAATTCTGATTGAGGCAGCTATGATAGCCAATAATATTCCTCCAGGAATATTTAGAAAGAATTTTGCTTTTGAAAAATGGAATGATTTCGACAATAATATGTGGAATCAAATATTGGAAGACTGGGAAACTCATGATTTTGAATACGAAATTATTGGTGCAGATATTTCTGAAAGAGCAATTCTGAATGCTAAAGAAAATATAAAAAGTGCATCTCTACACAAAAAAATACAAACAATTATCAAAGCTTTTGAAAAATTCAATCCTCCCCAACAACATGGAATAGTGATGATGAACCCACCTTATGGCGAACGATTAAGAAAGTCTGATATTGAGGATTTTTATTCAAAAATTGGCGAAAGACTTAAACACCACTACACCGGCTATGAAGTATGGATTTTGAGTAGTAATTACGGAGCATTAAAAAAAATTGGCCTTCATCATTCAAAAAGAATCACACTTTTTAACGGACAATTAGAATGTAAATTTCAAAAGTTTTCAATCTATGAGGGTAGTTTGAAAAGGAAGAAAACTATTGTAGATTAAACATAAAGATGAATTATAAGCTATAAATTCTGGAATTATCAATATGAAATAATCTATTTGTCATTAGAACTGTAACAGATTTGACATATCTCCCCAACTATTACATGTGCAGAAAATAAACTTATTAACCCAACTTGAGCATTTTTCCAAAATTAATAAAATAATGAAAATTTTATCTATCTGATAATTAGGCATATGACGTTATATAGAATCGTTCTAAATACTATAATGTGCAGATATACAGTTATATAAGTAATTGGTGTCC
>JABHKC010000019.1 GCA_018692315.1 Bacteroidota bacterium
AGGAATGCTTCCTTTGTGAGACATATATACATCGTAACCTAAATTATCTAATAACTCATAGATACGATTTAAGTCACTTTCAAAATTATAAACCGTAGTAGCTACAAATACCTTTATGTGATTCCTTTCTTGTATCATATTCCAAATTTACTATTTCTTTTTCTCCTTTTTAATCTTCTCCAACAACACACTTGCAGGCTCATAATCTGCCTCTTGTTTACATTGTGCAATTTCTGCGGTACTTAATAATTTACCCTCAAAGGCTTTTTTAAGTATGCTTTGCCGCAGGGCTTCCGATTTATTTAGGGCTTCTGTTATGTTTTGCTCTATTTTATCGCAAACGGATAAGCGGGATTCTATTTCTCGGACGATTTGGTGTTGTTCTTGCTTTGAACAAAGAGGATAAACAAAACTTTCGATAGATGCAATTCCAATATTAGCCTGTGTTGTTTCAACGGTATATCTTTTTATTTCCTTTTTAATTACTGGCGATAAAGAATAATATAGAGCAAATTTCCCATCCATCAACTTTGTGATGTTTTTAATAATTGCACAAGCATATGAAACAAGGAATTCTTTGTCAAAGTCTATTAAAATATTTCTTCCAATCGTACCATATCTTGGAAAGATAATATCTCCTTTTTCTGGTTTGATTTTTAATGCTAACCTATCAAAGTCTAGTATAGAAATAAGCTTTGCACTTTCAAAATCAATAGTACCATCTTTTTTTATGTTACCTGTTGACAAATAGGGCATACCATCTTCAACAGTTTTAGGCATTTTATGGTCTATATCACCTATTTTATAGGTTACATTTCCAAATCTATTCCATTTCCAACTTGAAGGAATAGCATCATAATTTTCAATATTTTCTAATGAAACTTCTGGAAAATCTTTAGGTTTTGATATTCTACTCGGTTTCTTCCCTTCTTTACCATTTTCTTCCCAAGTTATAACTGCTTGTTTCCAGTTTTTGAGTTGTTGCTCGTAATGCTTTTGGCGTTCTTCTTTTATTTGTTCCAACAATTCTGCGGCAGTGGGTAAGTTGCTTTGTTGCTCTCTCCATTCTTTTGTAAATTCCCCCTCAAACGCCTTTTTAAGCACTGCCTGCCTGTAAATTTTCAATTGCTCTTGTGCTTTTTTAAGGTCGGCTCTGCCATTGTCTAAATCAGAAAACAGGGTTTCTATTTTGGAAACGATGGCACGTTGGATGGGGAGTGGGGCGAGAGGAATTTTAATTGGCTTAATTAAGCCAAAACTTAAAGCTTGCATTGTCGCACCTTTGGCATTAATATACTGCCGAAATAAGGATGATTTTAAAAACTGAATTAAATATTTTTTCTCAACATTGATATTGGGTATAATTCTAAAAAGATTATTGGCAATAGCGCCTTGTTTTCCTGTACAAACAAAACCTACTGTTCCATATCTTACCATTGAAATATCATTTTTTGAGACAAGATGATTCCCTTCAATGCTTTTTACATACCTCTCAGGTTCATCACCTTGAGTGAAATCAATAATTCTTAAAAAACGAACTCTATCGTTATTGGTTTCCGTAAACTGTTCCTTAATCGGAACTTGTATTCCTTGAGAAAAGGTGCAAAGCTTTCCAAATTCGATTTCTATCCAATCCTCTTTCATTATGCAGCTAAATTGTCTTGAACTGTGATTGATTTTGATTTTTGTGATGGACATGAATAAATTCCATCTTGTATTTCAATATTATCAAAGTTTTGGAAAGTATTTTTTGCTTTTTTCTCTATCATGTTTTTCATATCCATCAGAGCAATCATAGTTTAAGACTGTTTTTTATATTTTTTATTTTCTAATCGGTGAAACTTCAATTTTGTTTCGCCAAAATTAATCAGTAATCCAATTTCAAGATTATAGGCTTCCAAATAATTTATTGCCTGAGCCAAATGCACAGGTTCTAATTGAGTTAGCGCTTTTATTTCAACACTAATAGTTTCATCAACCAAAAAATCAACTCTCCGTCTGCCTACCTGAATGTTTTTATACATCACATCCATTTCAACTTCTCGTTGATGAGCTATTCTTCTCAACTCAAATTCATGTGATAAGGCTCTCTGGTAAATGACTTCTTGAAAACCATTACCTAAAAAGGAATGAACCTCCATGGCAGCCCCAATTATTTTGCCTGTCAATTCAGAATATTTGTAATCCTTATTTATCATCTTTTCATCATGTTATCAAATTCATCACAGCAATCACAGTTCAAGACATTTTTACGCCGCCAACACTTCATTTAACTCATCAATAATCTTATCCATCTCATTTCCAAATAGCTGATACATTTTACCCTTACCACCTTGAGCATCGAAAGGGGTATAATCTAAATCGTCTATTTCAATATGATAGCTGCTTACTACATGGTCTTTAATCATGCGTAGCCATTCCATTTGTTCTGTTGTAAATCGGTTGTGTTGCCCTGCATTTTGTTTGAAAATCCAGTTTTGAAAATTTTCGTTTATGGTTTTGTCAAAAGGTTTTAACTCATCGTCGATACCACACACACGGCGTATTAAAGAAACCAAAGCGGTTAATTCGTCTTTAGGCTGAGACGGGGCATGCCCCGTCTTTACAGATTCTATAGTATTGTAAGCATTCCATACATAATCGGGAGCCAGTAATGGTTTTTCCAGTTTTAGCTTTTCCATTACATCCTTTATCATTTTAAAGGTAATGTTACGGCGATTGTAAGGCTGATTGTAGAATATGCTTAGTGCTTTAATCTCGTCTTTGTGCTGTTGCAGATATTCGGTAAAATCCTTAATGGTTTCGTTTGCCTTTTCGGTGGTAAAACTATCCCATTCCGATTTGGTTACCGTATCGATATTTACATGGTCGATAATCTGCTCGTGCTCGCGGCGCACATTTTCAATGTAGTTGTTCAGTTCGCCATTAAAGGTGCTTGCTGCCTGATTTATTAATTCTTGTTGTGCTTCCTTTTTTGCTTCGTCTAACTGTGCAGGCGTTCTGTCGCTTATTTCGACTCCGCTCAATAAACGCTCCGCATTCTTTTCAATCTCATCTTGGTCAAAGGCAGTAATCAGTTCCTTGGTAATTTGTTTCAGGTTTTTGCCTTTTGAATAATCCAGCAACTTATCTTTTTCCTTTTCGGTAATCTGCTTTTCTAAACGGATTAATCGATTTGCGAGCGAAAGAAACAAATCTTCGTCTTCGTGCCCCATAGTTACTGCACCCAATAAATCTTTCAGCGCAACAGTTGGCTTGCGTTCCAAAGGTCGGCTATCGGTCTTTTTACTTTTGGTTGCTCCAACGGCATCTACAATTACAAAGTGAGTTTTGCTGTTGGCGGTACGGGTCACCTGCATCAGTTTATCTTTGTCGATGGTTCGGGTTCCACGCCCTTTCATCTGCTCAAAGTAATTGATGCTTTTTACATCGCGCATAAAAAGCAATACCTCTAAAGGTTTTACATCGGTACCTGTGGCAATCATATCAACGGTAACGGCAATACGTGGGTAATAGGAATTTCTAAAACGGTTCAATACCGATTTAGGGTCTTCCTCAATTTTATAAGTTACTTTTTTACAAAAGTCGTTGCCCTCGTCAAATTCCTCACGTACAATTTTTATAATATCGTCAGCATGGCTGTCGGTTTTGGCAAAGATGAGTGTTTTGGGTATTTCGTATTCTCCTTTTTCATCCACACGATTCGGGAATATCTCAGCTTTTAAAGCTCGTTTGTATTCACGAATAATATTTCGTATTTGGCTAGGATTCACCACCTTTTTATCCAAATCATTTCTTGAATATTGCGTGTCTACATCTTCCTGTTGCCAGCGTTTTTGCCGTGTGAGTTTATCGCGGCGGTCAACAAACCACCCTGCTTTTATCACTTCGCCTTTTTGTGAAATGTCTGTTTCAATGCTGTACACATCGTAAGGTACATTCACGCCATCGGTAACAGATTGCTCATAAGTGTACTGACTTACTACATTCTCATTAAAGAATCCAAAAGTACGCTTATCGGGTGTGGCTGTTAATCCAATCAGGAAAGCATCGAAATAGTCCAACACCTGTTTCCAAAGATTGTAAATAGAACGGTGGCATTCGTCAATCACAATAAAGTCGAATTGCTCAATGGGTACTCTGTTGGTATATTCAACAGGAACGGCTTTCTTTTTATTGGCTTGTTGCTTTAACCATGTGTTGTTCTCGGTAGCTTCTTCTTCGGCACTTTCTTCCAGTTCTTCACCTTTTAAAATGGAATACAAACGCTGAATGGTAGAAATACATACCTGACTATCGGAAGCAATGTAGCTTGATGATAATCGCTGCACATTATAGAGTTCGGTAAATTTTCGGTTATCATCGGTAGGCTGAAAGGTCATAAATTCTTGTTCTGCCTGTTCGCCAAGGTTTTTGGTGTCCACTAAAAACAGTACTCGTTTTGCATCGGCATGTTTAAGTAATCGGTATATAAATGTAGCTGCGGTAAAGGTTTTTCCTGCACCTGTAGCCATTTGAATTAATGCTTTTGGGCGATTGTTTTTAAACGATGTTTCCAGATTTTCAACAGCCACAATCTGGGCAGGGCGAAGCCCTGTTGGGTCAAGTGTTGGTATATCTTGCAAACGGTTTCTTAAACTTTTATCTTTTTTCAACCACCCAGCAATAGTATCGGGTTTGTGAAAACTAAATACAATTCTTCCTCTTGGTTTTGGGTCGCGGTAATCTGTAAATCGAGTGATAACTCCCGTACTTTCATAAACGAAAGGTAAAGGGTCATTATTCAGATACTTAAGTTTCGCATTGGCATATTCCGATGATTGTTCCTCGTCAACTGTTAATCGGTGTCCTTCTTCTTCTCGTTTCGCCTCTATGATTCCAACAGGTTTGCGTTCAACAAATAATACATAATCTGCTGGTCCAACATCCGTTTGGTATTCTCTTACTGCAACACCTTTGTTTGCCGATAAATCAACCTTGTTTTTCGATTGCACAAGCCAGTCAGCATCCACCAACATTTGGTCGATTTTGTCTCTAGCAATCTGCTCAGGATTTTGGTTGATATTATCTGTCATATTAAAAAAAATATTTATATAATTAAATTGCACAAGATACAATTTTCATTTTAAAATCCTCATTGTAGCGGTTAGCAAATCTGACCTGTAGTCGTACTCTTATAAGTTGTTTTTTGATTTCTATGTTAATGTTACTTCTCATTTGTCTTGATAACACTATAGTAGCTATGGACTTTGGTTTGCTGCTATAGCCAGTTAATCTTTCAATTTTTTAATATCTTTTCAATTTTATTCTTATTAATTATTTAAGTGCTTTCAAATAATACATTTGCCTGTGAACCAATTATTCTAATTCTATAATTAGGATTTTCTTCCATGAGTTCTTTTGCTTTTTCAATTGTTGTATGATATCCATCCTTGTACTCTTTTGTCAAACAGGCTGTGATATATATTAATTGCAAACTTTCTGCATTCAGTACATCCAATATTCTCTTTTGTGATTTATATATCGAATCGGTAAGACTGACTGTTTCAAGAAGTATTATTTTTTCATCAAATTCAGCATTATATTCCTTTTCCAGTTGCTCATTTAGTGTCATAATACTATACTGTTTCCCTTTGCTATTAAAGAAATCAAAATTCAAAATCTGTGCGAAAGACGATATTGAAAAGATAAGTATTAATGAATTTGTAATTATTTGTCTCATGTTTTCTTATTTTTCAATTGGAGCCAACTTAAGTGTATGTTCATTTGTACTTTTTCCGCCAAATAAGAGGTATAATCACAATTGTTTATATTTTTCTTTCACAAAGATACTAATATTTTTCAAATGAATCATTGATAGAATTTCTAATGTTATCAAAAGCAGTAATTGAGATATGTGTACAAATCTCATTTGTTTTTGAGTTTTCGTGTTCAAACCATTCCTGCAAATATTTTAAATCAATTCCGTTTGCAAGAAGGTGCATTGCAAAGGAATGTCTTAACAACTGCAGTGCCAATTTCCTTTTGGTTTCAGCTTTTTTCGGAATATGCCAAAACCTCATAATTTGGCTCCACTGAAATCCTGCTATTGATTTTACTCTTTCAATTACCGTTCCTTCAAAATCAAAATCTATTATCGGTTTTTCATTATGAATATGATTTATTAATCTGTTTTCCGGTTTGTTCATCTTAAATAAACTATCTGTCAGCAAATGTAATTCTATTTTTTAAAACTTGAAAATCAAGATTATTTTTTTCTTAACATATTTAAAGTAATCCAGCCAAGGATCAAGATTATACTCGACATAATTAACCAAAGCCATGTTTTGTTATTGAAAATTGGATTTTTCAAAGGAGTTTGTTCCATTTTTATTAAAATTTCCTTGCCCAATTCCAAGGATTTCAATTTTTTAGGAATATTGTTGGTGAAACGATTTATATCGTATTGTGGATTTGTTTTTGAATTATTTCCATAACTCAGGTAATAAGAGGCCGGTTCTGTAAAGCGAGCTACCAAATTGTGTATGTATCCTTTCACTTCAATTGTGCCAATATTCAAAGCTTGATTATCATGATTGTGAATCAGTATTTTTAACTTTTGAGTAGTTCTTTTGTTGAACTTAAATTTATTCTCTTCAATGGAATTTAATATGCCAGATGTTAATGTGCTGTAATGGTATTCCCAGGCTTGCTCTGTCTTAAAAGAATCTCTTAGAAATTTTATTGTTATGGGACGGTAGTAGTCAAAAGTATCTGTTACACGTAGTTTGATTTGACTTATAGGAACAGCTAATTTCAATTCAATATCAATTTCAGTTTGTTTGTTTTGTTTATTTTCTTTTGTGCTGAGTTTTTTTATTGGGTAGTTTCTTATTATACCCTCCGTAATTTCTTGCTGTGCAATATTCGCTGCGATTAATTCAGGTTTTTCCTCACTCATAAAATGTATTCGGAAAAATTGGTATTGAGAACCTGAAAAAGTCAATTTGGTGAATTGAAAGTCGGTCAAGTCGTTTTTGATTGAAAGAATACGGTAATCCTTCAATATAGTAAACCATTCGTACTGGTCTTGGCTACCTTCCAGAGCAATTCGCCAGTCGAAGTTTTGTTGCAGGAAATCAAGTTTGATTTGGTTTATTGGCTCTCTTTTCGGAATTTCAAATGTGAAATAATAGCCCTCTTGCTTGTGAGAAATGTTTAGAAGTTTAAACCTGACTTTTTTATTAGACTTTTTCTCAGCCATTAGTTGCAATAGGTAAGGAGCTTCAATGGTGTCAAAATTTTCTTTTATGCCAAAAATTCTAATGTCTGAAAGATTTTGTGAGGTCTTTCCAAAAATCTCGTCCGGAAGAATAATTTTGTGCCATTGCTCTGAAATTCCTTTTAATTCTCGCTTATAGTTGTATTGTTCTGTCTGTGCAAAAGATAATGAATAAACAAACAGCAGAAAAGTGAATATATTAATTGTCAGCTTCATCGGAAATAATATTCTTGTACTTGTTGTATAAAAATGAAATTATTAAAAGCAGTATGCCTAATGAAACGAAAACAATAGTTTTTGAAATAGTATCCATATGTGAAATATCGTAGAAAAAGAGTTTTATAAGCGTTGCACCAAACAAGCCAATTGCCCCGATTCGCAAATGCTTTTGCTTTTTCCAAATTCCCAAAACAATAAGAAGTAGTGCATATATTCCCCACAAAATACTTAAGCCAAGTTTATAAGATTGGTTTGATTCGGCTATGTCCATCCAGTTGATTAATTCGCTACTGGCAATCCATAAAATAGAAGTATGAAGCAAGAAGCTATATGCTTTTTTGAAATCCTGTTTCATAAAATCCTGACGAATATATTTGTAGCAAACAAAAAGCGGTAATGATACAAATGCCAATGAAATATATCTTATTCCAATATTAAAAGCACTTCTTGGATAATATTGCGATAGTGTTTGCTCCAAATAGCTCTCGCGCAATCCACTGAGCTCATATAGCCCCTGAATTAAAAATGCTGCAACAGCCAAAATAATTAAGCCAAGGTTAATAAATCCTAATTGTTGGTTTTTTAATTTTCTGAAATTTATTATTCCCAATAAGGAAACAAAAAGCAAAGAATAATTGATTATCCAAACTAATTTGAACTTGTTTAAGTCAGAATTCCAATGGAAATTTGGATAGTCCTGAGCTTCTGAACTGATTGAAATTGCTGAATCTTTAAAAAGTTGATTCCAGTAGTTCACAATTTCCAAACGGAAAGCAAAATATATTATAAATAGCAAAATTGCCGGTATGAAAATGGAAATGCCTTTTGATACTACATTTTTTGACACTAATGGAGAAATATATTTCTTGCTTCGGTTCAGAAAGTTGATTAACCCAAAGGCTGAAATAAAAAGTATTGAACTAAGGAAATTGATATTGATTAGTGGTATAATCCTTGTTTCCGGATTTTCGGGAGAATAGCTGTCGTAGAATGTTTTCCAGTCTTGGACAATACTAAAAAATGCCAAAATCATAAGCGGGTAGGATAATTTTTCATAGACAGGAACATTTTTGGTTCTGCCAATCCAAAATAGCAATGCAGCTTCAGCTACCCAAAGTAATGTTACCCAGTTGCCATCTATTTGCACAGGAATGGCAATAGTAATAAAAATCAGAACCAAGCCCGAAATTAGATAAAACAGATTCTTGTCGGCAAGTTTTTGCTTATATATTATTGCACTTACAATGAAATGTATAATAGCATTACAAAGTGTAAATAAACCCAATAATTGTTCGCCTGTTTTATGATTGTCAAGAATGCTATAGCCAATTCCATAGAAAATAAAGGAATTCGAAAGCAGCAATATAATATCGCCTTTATCAAATTTTTCATTTTGAAGCAGTTTGTAGCTAAGAAAGGTAAGGTAAAAGCTTGAAAAGAATATTATAAGAAAAGTCAGAGCCAGACCAAAATGTTCGCTTGTTTGGAATTCTAAGGCATACCACGAAAAGTACATTAACCATGTAAGCCCGAACGAAGAATAGTAAAGTGGTTTCCAGTATTTCTTAAAAGCTAAGGCAAGAATACCTGCATTGATAATTGCAGTATAGCTGAATAAGAAAGCTACTTCACCGGTGCCATCACTCAACAAAAATGGAACCGCATAAGCTCCAACCAATCCAATATGAGCAATTACTTGCTTATTGTAGTTTATGGCAGCAGTTACAGTAAAGGCTGTAAAAAGTACCATAAGTATAAAAGCTAAAACTTGTGGAATCAGGTCGTAAAAACTGTGAGCCGCAAAAGTGAGAAAATACATTATGGTCATTGAACCGCTCAATAAAACTGCACTAAAACCCAAATAATTTTTTTTGAGTTTTATGGCAAAACCAAGCAGCCCGATACCTACTAAATATCCAAGAATAATTCTTGTCATAGGATTTATTAGTTGGTTGTCAATTGCGTATTTGGCTCCAATAGCAACACCGATTATGGTAATGCCAATACCAATTTTATTGATTAGGTTTTCACCAATAAACCTTTCAAGGTTAGATTTTGCTTTTCGTTTGAATATTGGAACTTTTTGTGTTGCTTGTTCTTGTTTTTTCTGTGGCTGATAATTTTCAGTGATAGAATTTGGCTTTTCTTTTTTGATTTCAAAGTATGCGTCAGCTACTGTTATATCCTGTTCTTCTGCTTCTTTTTCTGTCGAAGTTTCTGCTTCGAAAGTTTTCAGCTTGTTTATTTCTGTACGTAAATTATGTATCTCTCTTGAAAAGGTGTATTGCTTTTTTGAAAGGATTTCCAGCTTTTCAAGAAGCTCATTTATTTGGTCTTGTGAATTCTTCATTTTTTCTTTTTATAGTGTGTAAATGCTCTAATTATCCACTGAATGTGATTTTGTTACACTTTAGCTAAAGTTTAAAAATTTTCATTATCAGATCTTGGTAAATATATAGTTGGCAAAATATTGTTTTTCATCAGTTGCTTTGAAAAGCAAACTAAAATCGGTATTTCGAATTAATTTTTGAATTATGGCATCATTATATTTTCTTGAAATTTCGGTAAGTAATCGTTCACCTTTTCTAAATGTATAGGATTTCCCTGATTTCTTTAGATTTACTTTTTGATCATTTTTACTCACAAGATAGCTTTTGGCGTAACCCTCTTTTTCTGAATATTCTGGAACATGATCGAACTTTTTCAAATCAAAGTCTCCGTCAAGTTCTGTATTAATGCGATTTAACAGGTTTAGGTTGAACTCTTTGGTGATGCCCTGAGAATCGTTGTATGCCGGCAAAACAATAGATTCTGACTTTATTAAATCTACTCCAAGTATCAATTTATCACCAGCTTGCAGGTTTGCTCCAAGTTTGTAAATAAATTCCGCTGCTTGTTTGTCATCAAGATTTCCAATATTCGAACCCAAAAACAAAACTACTTTCTTCTGTTTGCTTACTTTCAAAGAATCAAGAACCTGAAGATAATCACCTTGTTTCTTCTTTAAAGAAAGATTCGGAAATTTGGTTTTTATATTTTCCTCAATTAGCTTCAAAGCATTGTGAGAAATATCGATTGGCAAAAAATCAAAATTGTAATTCTTTTCTAACAATGCTTTAATCAGTTCTTTGGTTTTATGTCCGTCTCCGGCTCCCAGCTCAATAAGTTCGAAATAATCAGTAGGTTCTAAATGTAAGTTTCTTATAATGTTTCCCGACTGTGTTTTAAATATTTCTAATTCAGAATTTGTAAGGTAATATTCCGGAAGTTGCATTATTTTCACGAATAATTCATCACCTCTTTTATTGTAAAAATATTTCGAAGATAAGGTCTTGAGATTTTTACTTAATCCGTCGTCAACGTCTTTTATAAATTGTTCAATCATTCGCTATCATTTTTTGGAATTCCGGTTTCAAAAGGATTATCAGGATTGTTACTCCATTCGAACCATCCGCCGTCGAATACTGAAACACGAGGCCAAGCCATAAGCCAGGCATTAAAAAATGCTTCGCTGCCTCGCCAACCTGTTCCGCAATAAAATGCCAGATGTTTATCGGGAGTAATTCCCACTTCTTTCCAGTTTTCTGCCACTTCTTGTGCTTCACGAATTGTGTGGTCAAGGTTGCGGTAATTTTCCATATGATAAGCATCGGTTCCGCAATTTCCGAAAACTGTTCCGGGAATACGGCCTTTCTTCACAATATAATTGTAGCCACTTAGTTCGCCAATATATTCTGCCCAACTTCTTACACAGACTATGTCGGCATCTGTAGCTTTTATCATTTCTTTGGCTTTGGGGACATCTACAATAATTTCTGGTTTAGCTGGTATTTTAGTGCCAAAATCCTTAACCGGTTTTTTCGGAACATCGTCTGTAACTACTTCAAATACTGCATCTTTCCACGATTGAAAACCTCCATTAAGCACTCTTATATCTTTAACTCCTGCATATAACATAATCATAGCATTTCTAATAGCTCCGATATGTCCGGCTGCACTTCCGGGGAATTCATCATTATTGTCGGGAGACATAAATTTGCCATATAAAACTACAGTTGTGTCGGCACAAATTCCATGACTTTCCAAAGCTTTTTTTATGTCTTCAGGAGAACGCCTGTTCCAGGTTTCGGGAGCTTCCAAAGCTAAGGTATCCATATCGATAGCTCCGGGAATATGCCCTGAAAGATAAGCGTCACGGTTTCGATAATGAGAATGACATATTACATATTTGTTGTTATTGTAATTATCTGGTTTGTTACCTGAAATTAACTTTTTTACCCATTCGGCCGATACAAGATTTTTGTATCTTGATAGATGCTCCATTGGTAATTCAGGATTATTTACCCAGTCTTTTAAAAAGTCCTGATAAACGAAAACGTTTTTATAATCTGATTTAATAAAGGTTTTTGCAGCAACAGAATTATCCTTATCATCATAAGAGTAAATAATTATTTTATGTTCCGGTAAAATTTGCTTCGATCTTACTATTTCGATCCAATCCATATAATTGAACCATTTAAGAGGCAATGATTTAGCATTTTTTATATGTCCTCTGCGTAATTCGTTTTTTAGTTTCCAGCCATTGTATGTGTCTAAAGGGCGTATATCAATGATTTTAACATTTGTATCTTCAATAATTCTCTCCAAATTATTGGTGGAAATTAGATTTAATTCTTTCATGAAAATTTGCTTAATTGTGATTAATTTTTGTGTCTCGGGAGCAGAAACTGTCGGTTTTATAGTGTAGGTTTATTTGCATGTTTTTGAAAACTATTTCTCTAATGATTTAATAGTAGAAGTTGTAATTGTTTAATACATTGTATTTTCATTAGCCGAGTTTTTTGGTATTTCTTGTATTGAATCCCAATGTTCTACAATTTTGCCATTTTTATCGAATCTGAAAAAATCCATTGTAACATACTCAAAATTATCCGGCCAAATTTGATGTGTGTGAAGAGCAACCAAATCTCCTTCTTCAATAGCTCGGACAAATTCTATAGATTTACGCGGATATTCTTTTGCCATTCTTTCGAAATATTCAATAAATGGTGTAGTGCCATCTCCAACTAAAGGATTATGTTGAATGTATTCGGAACCTACAAATAAACTGACAGCTTCTTTTGGATTTCCTTCATATGCCATTTTGTAAAAGGCAATTGCATTTTGTTTGTTTTGTTTTATTTTATCTTTCATTTGATTTTTTTAATTTTTGTGAGTATCACAGAGAAAGCTAATATTAACTTCAAGTTTCTGACACTTATCAGATGCTAATAATTTTTTCCGGAATTCATTTCATATTTCTCTCTCCAATTTATTAATTTATTAAAAAAACAAATATGCAAAAAAAAGGTAGTATTGCAATTTTGGAAGGGTTGTATAATTATAATTCCTGAATATCAAATAGTTATACCCAAAAATATTCACAAATTACGGTTAAATCTTATTTTGAGGTACTGAAGAGAAATGTTTTGGTGATAGCTATCTGTAAGCTAAAATGCTAAATTGCATTATCATAGGCTGTTCTTCGAAAACCTTAGGAAACAAACTCCTTCGAAAGTTTTATGAAAATAACCTTTTTTTGTCATCTAAAGGTAAATTGAATTTGTAAAAGGCTAAAAGTCCGATTTGCGTTTTTACATGTTATTGCGTACTGAATATTAACAATTTAGATTAATTTTGTTTTCTTTTTCTTGATAAAAAGAACCAAAATTCTCTGATGCCACCACCGCATTATAGTTACTGCAAACTCAATAATGAGATAATAATTTGCAGAAAACGAGAATTTCATTGTTTACAGGCAATTTTCAATAGTTGTTCCCACCAAAATAATTTTGTTAAAAATTATATGTGACTCTGACTCGTCCTAAAAAATGGCGGGCGTTGGCATGTGGGTCGTAGCATCATTTTTTTTTGATTTTTTGTTGCTTTTTATCAAGAAAAAAGTAAAGAAAAAAAAGCTTGCAAAGCTATATTACACACAGGCATTATATTATCAAATATTTAATTCTAAGTATTCCTTGTATTCGTAATCCACTTCCAAGATTAACTCCCATTCCTGGCATATAACTATGAAAGTCAAGGAGATTATTTATTAATGTAGTTCCAATTTGTAATCCCAAATCAACATTTATTCGTTTTATTGCAGGGCTTGTAATTCCAATAACTCCATTAAGTCCCAAATTATACGAGTTTTTTACTACTGGTTCATTAGGTGTATTACTATCAAAATCAGGGTCATAAATTCCTTTTTCAATAGCGATGGCATTTACAATATTAAGTCCAATAAATGGAGCAAGTTTCTTTAAGTCTTTCCGTAAATTATATCTTGCACCGATTTTTATAAAAAATCCTGATTTATTTTCTAAATCATATTGTGTTCCTTTTTTAAATGGACTACTCAATTTACTGTTGAAGACATATCCTGAATAAATATCAAAAGATAAATTCGGCTTAGTAATTATTCCATATCCTAATTCCATTGTGTTTCCAAATAATGAGATTAGATTTATTCCTAGATGATTAGTTTTCTCAGATTGAGCATTAACAGATATTCCAAATCCAATTAGTAGAATCAATATTATAATAGTTCTTTTAGTCTGTTTGGTTTTTTCAATTAATGATTCTTGCTTTCTCAATATTTTCATAAATAATTTTTTGAGTATAGTGTCGAGTTGATTTTGCTTGTGCTTGTATATAACATTAGTATATAATGAAAATTCCGTTTATTTCTTTAATATTTTTTAGTTTTAATTTCAATATCGTCGAAAGGATTAACAATATCATTAAATTTTGTGCTTGGTACAAGTGCGTATATTTCAGTTGTTTTATTCGGTTCATGTTCTAATATTGATTGAATTTGTTATGAATTAATTTAAATTAAAAATACTTTTGCAAAAATATAAGAATTCTGTATGCTCGCAAAGTATTTTTGTCTTTTTTCCTTTAATCCCGATATGCCAACTGAACATCAGTTCAAATTTTCTTTTGCTTGATGAACCGCTAAGTACGAGACCCGTACGCTTAGTGGTGTGAGAGGTGTACTGGTGGCTATTTTGCCATCAGCCGCCTACTCGATTATGCCGTCGTACTTACTGTTTCTCATAAATTCTCAAGTTAAGGGATTTTATGTCCACATATTTCTCTAACCTCTTTTGTATAAGGTCCTCAAGACTCGAATTCTTTTGGAAATTTTCTTGAATGAGGTCCTTAGTCTCAAAATTCCCTGCAGTAATTCTAATCTCGTCTCTTACTCTTAGATACAGTAGTTTTTTCTTATAGGACTTTATGTCTTCTACCCAATCGAGGTCATTTGTGATGTTTTTGACATGTTCAGCTTTCAGTGAGAACACAATTTTAGCTTCACATAACAACGGATTTGCTTTAAAATCTATGAATTCAAATTCATCAATAGAAAGTGAGTCAACTTTGTTTAAAATGATTAAGGTTTCGAAAGAGTCAACTTTAAAACTTCCAGATTCTAATACAGACTTCTTTCCATTCGTAAGAACAATTCCAATCTCATTTTTTCCAATTGTAACTGAGCGTTGGTCAATTGATTTATTCGTACAAGAAGAGATGACAATTCCAATAATGAAGAATTGAACTAATTGTGCTCTTATATTCTTATATGCTATTTTCATGGTATGCGGCAACCGGGTAGCTTACGCCCCCTAAGAACCGTGCGTGCAAGTTTCCCGGCACACGGCTCAGGCACTTTAAAGGCTTCCCGGCGAAGGGTTACCCGGCTTTTTATTGTTTTACTACTATTTTTCATTTGCAACAAATGTAGTAA
>JABHKC010000020.1 GCA_018692315.1 Bacteroidota bacterium
AACAGCTAAGATAGCATAAATATCATTAAGCTAAAATTTTAGCTTATAAGATAAGACCCATAATAGCCGCTTTGAAAAACGTTCATTCGTTTTACTGAGAGAGCTGTGCATTATAGTTAGGTTGTTAGTTTTATGTAAGTTCTTGCTACTACAACATTCTACTATCAGGCTTTCTATTTCAATATTCCCATCATCTTTTCTTTCATAACCTCGAAGTAGAAAACGTTTGTTTTCACCATACTTCACTTTTTTTAACTTATCATCTGAAAAATATATCTTAAAACTAATGTCTTGGACAACTAAAGAATCATTCGTAATAATAAAGCCCATAATGGCTTGTCCATAGTTTTTTCTTGGATATTCATATATATAAACATTTCCATCAGTAATTTGGAAGTCACTCTCTTTTTCACAGGAAGAAACAATCATGAGTATAGAAAATAATAATGTTTTCATATTAATATTGTGTTAAGTAGTATGAGAATAAATCAGCTCTTATTCCTGAAGAGTATGCCCAGGTTGTCCCATATAAAAGATATGGATGAATACCGATGTTTGGAATTCCATTTAACCATAATGACAATGAAGACATATTTACACAATTGGTGGTTATTCCTTGAAACGGCAGAACTTTTCCAAGACCTCTTACAGCATCAATAGCATATTTATTCACAGTAATATCTACAGGTAGAGTTGAATTATAATGAAAGTCAGAGGTACTTTTTCTAAAATATGTAGCATAACCAAGTTTTGAATTAGGAGTTTTATTATCATTGGGGCCAAATGACATTAAAGGATCTCCACTGTTTTTATCTGCAATTGCACTATGAGAAATAAAATCACTATCATCAGTATATAATGTAGCTTGCGTACTATTAATTAACTGATTTACATCTGCCAAATTGGCTAATGCTCCAAGTCCATAACCTATATTTTCTAAAGCACTATTGCCTTCCTTTCCAAGATAACCCCAATCACCAGAAGTAAAGTTATATGAAGCAACACCCAAATTAACGCTAACATCAGTTTGTCCGCCTGTATAAATATTCGTTCCAACTGAATTTGTGTATGAAGCTCCTGCAATTCCAAGTGTATTTGCCATCGGTATTTCCGAGGCTGCTATCGCCCCTCCAACATAACCACTTAAACCGCCAACAATAGCACCTCCTGCCATATATCCCCAAGTTTTACCGGAACTGTAATCCCAGTTTGTAGGATTGTAATCATTATTTGCAAGTGTGCCTCCCATGTATGTGCCGATGACTGCACCAATGATAATCGGCATCCATATAATTTCTCCCGATGGGTCGGTATAGATAAGCGGATTATTCAAACAATAAGGATACCGATTATAATTCTGTGAATTTCCTGGCATTTGCACATAATTGTCAGGGCTTAGCATGCGGCCAAGAACAGGGTCGTAGAGTCTGCCATTCATGTTTATTAGCCCGAAATCGCTTAGGTGTTCATGTCCTGTATAGCCTCTGTTAAATTCTGGCAGTGAGGGAACATTACTATATGATGACCAGTCATTAGGATTTCGTTGTCGCCCCCAGGCATCGTAACTGTATGTAGCATCTATTTGTCCGCTTTCATTGCTTATGGTTTGGATAGAGCCAAGATGATCGGTGTGGATATATTGCAATTTGTCGGTTTGGCCTGTTTCTTTTGTGAGAACTGCGAATAAGCCGATTGGAGCGGAGATGTAATGGAATTGTTTTTCGTTGGCGGTTTGTTCGTCAATCAACTTTTCGTAATTGCCAAAATAATATTTTGTTTCCTGAAGTACCGAATTGTCGTACATTTCGGTCTTTCTCCTTAGCCTATCGTGCCCATATGTAAATTCAAGTATTTTATTATTTTCATCAATTTTGGAGACTTTATTAAAAGCCGTATATTCAATTTCTTGATCGAAAGATGGAATGGTCCCGAGATTTCCAGTGATACCAGTTACCCCGCTGACGCGGACATGTTGTCCGTGTGTTTGCCAACCTAAAACTGTTACCGTAACAAAATCCAGTTTTCTTTGTTCATTTATTTTATATCTTTCTAACATCAAAAACTATTAATTTCAGAAAGCACAATATATGAATTTAATAAAAATACTTAGCATAAAATTTAAGTTTTTTGAAAAGTAATTGCTTTATAATATATAACATACCGACAACATGTTGGCATTAGCAGGGAATCAAAAGGGAACAATTGATATCTAACTATATTTCATATATTTGAATTTTTATGAAATGAATTAATTTAAGAATATAATTATGAAAGAATTTGTTGTTGTCCTGATTGCTTTGATTATAAATACAGCTTTGTTTTCGCAAGAATCTTCGCAATGGCGAGGAAAAAATCGCGATGGAAAATATCACGAAACAGCTTTGTTGAAAAAATGGCCTGAAGACGGTCCGAAACTTCTATGGCATTTCGATGAACTCGGTTTAGGGCACGCCTCAGCCTGTGTAACCAACGAAATGGTTTATACTGCAGGAACAACAAGCGAAGACGGTTTTATTATTGCTTTCGACCATAGCGGGAAAGAAGTTTGGAGAATAACTTACGGAAAAGAATGGATGGATAGTTATGATGGAAATAGAACAACACCGGTAGTAAACGGCGGAAAATTATATATGTTGAGCGGTTATGGTAAACTTGTTTGTCTTGATGCAAAAACTGGTAATGAGATATGGAACTTAGATCTTTTCGAAAAATACCTTGGAAGAAATACCAGATGGGGAATGACTGAAAATCTTGCTATTGAAGGCGATAAACTATTCTGCACAGTAGGAGGAGAAGAAGCAAATGTTATAGCTTTAAATAAAAACACAGGAAAATTAATTTGGGAATGTAAAGGTTTGGGCGAAAAAAGTGCTTATAATTCGCCAGCAATAATAAAATTATCCACAAGAACACTTCTAATTACGGTTACTGAAAGTGCTATTCTCGGTATCGACATTGCTAACGGAAAACTGCTTTGGAACTTCACACATCCCAACAAATATTCTGTTCAGGCAAACACTGCTTTATTTTACGAAGGGATGATTTATTTTGTAAATGGATATGGAAATGGAGGTGTAATGTTAAAATTGTCGGATGATGGTTCAAGTATTTCAGAAGTTTGGAAAAATTCTTCCTTAGACAACAAAATGGGAGGTGTTATTCTATTGGATGGAAAAATCTATGGTTCAGGCGATTACAATAGAGAATGGTTTTGCCTCGATTGGAAAACAGGCGAACAGCTTTACACATCGAAAGAAATGAAAAAAGGAAATATTATTTTTGCCGATGGAATGTTTTATTGTTATTCCCAGTCGGGAAATGTTCATCTTGTTGACCCAAAAACCGAAAATTTTGAACCAGTTAGTTCCTTCAAAGTTCCTTTCGGTTCGAAACAACATTGGGCACATTCGGTAATCCACAACAAAAAACTTTATATTCGTCATGGGGGTTCGTTGATGGTATATTCTATCGGGGAATAATTATATTACAAATTATGAATTTTTAGAAAATAACATCTCCAAATCTTCATATTCTAACATCTACAAATATAATTAATGAAGCAGCCAAATTACTTCACAATAATATTTTTACTTTTAAGCCTAAGTTTATTTACGTTTTGGTTTATTTACAATCCTGTTGAAGATTTTGCAGCAAGTATTCCCGGGCAGGATAACAGGCCTGATAAAAATTCTGCATCCTTTGAAGTAATTAATATTGGTGAAGATTTTAAGAAATTTTCTAACAAAAAATCTGATCTTACAGGAAAATGGGAACGTTTTAGAGGTTTGAATTTCGATAATATCAATACAGAAAAAATTCCCTTGATTAACAATTTTGGAAACAAAGAAGTGAAAATTCTCTGGAAAGTTAATCTTGGGGAAGGTCATGCTGCTCCAGCAATATATAATGGAAACGTATTTTTGATAGATTATGATGAAACCCAAAAAGCCGATATGCTCAAGTGCTTTTCGCTCGAAAGCGGTGAAGAATTGTGGCGGCGATGGTATAAAATTCATATAAAACGTAATCATGGAATGTCAAGGACGATTCCGGCAGTAAGCGAAAAATATATTGTAACTATTGGCCCACGTGGGCATGTTATGTGCTTAAATTCGCAAAATGGAGATTTTTTATGGGGGCTCGATATTGAGAAAAAATATGAAACTGAAATACCGTTTTGGTACACCGGTCAGTGTCCATTGATTGATAATGGTACAGCAATAATTGCTCCCGGAGGTAGCTCATTGATGATAGCTGTAGATTGTGCTTCGGGCGAAATTGTATGGGAAGCGCCAAATCCTGACAATTGGAAAATGTCTCATTCCTCAATCATGCCAATGTTTTTCGAAGGAAAAAAAATGTATGTTTATGCAGCAGTTGGTGGAATTTGCGGAATTTCAGCAGAAGCGGAAGATAAGGGAAAACTTTTGTGGAAAACTGCCGAATTTACTCCAAATGTTGTGGCACCTTCACCGATAGTTTTTCCCGATGGTAAAATATTTATGACTGCCGGCTATGGTGCAGGTTCAGTTTTATTTCAATTAAAAAAGAAAAATGATGAATTCTCTGTTGAGATTTTGCAAAAATATAAAACCAAAGAAGGAATAGCTTCTGAGCAACAAACACCACTCGTTTTTAACAATCATATATTTTCTATTTTGCCTAAAGATGCAGGTAGCAGCCGCAATCAGTTTGTTTGTTGTAAATACGACAATTGCCAAAACATTTTGTGGGCAAGCGGAAAATCGCATCGTTTTGGTTTAGGACCATATATTATTGCCGACAATAAATTTTATATTTTATCTGACGATGGAACTTTAACAATTGCAAAATTGAGCAGTTCGCATTTTATTTTTCTCGACAAATCGAAAATTTTTGACGGGCAGGATGCATGGGGACCCTTAGCAATTGCTGACGGCAGACTGTTGATGAGAGATTCGAAACAAATGTTTTGTATTGATTTGAGGGCTGGAAAATAGAATCTCTAAATTTAAAACGAAAAATTCACACCGGCCATTACATTAAAACCTTGTCCGGGATACTGATTCCAATAGAAATATTTTTTCGCAAAAATATTATTAAACTTCAAAAATGCCGATAGGTTTTTATTCTTAAAATATTCAACACCAAGATTAAAATCTACTGTGCCATCCAGTTCTATTGGTGACAATGCCATTAATGTTTGTGCTGTATTACAATTTGCTGCGTATATATTTGCATATCTTTTGCCTATGAAAAATATATCTGATGAAAGAATAATTTTGTTCTGAAGATTATATCTGGCAGTTATTTGAGCATCGAATTTTGGTATATGCGAAAGTTCTTCTATTTCAATGTTGTATGTATATATATTTCCCTCAATAGAAAAATCTAAATAATCATTTTTTTCATATAACAATTCTCCATGGAAAGTTCCATAATCAACATTTTTGTACACCAGTTGAAATCGTTGGTTATTTTCACAAAGATTTTCGAAAAATACCATATTTTCAACTTCCTTGAAATTTGCCGAAACATCAAAAGCAATTTTAGAACTTATATTTCCCTTTACTCCTGCAAAAATATTTTTCTTAATATTTGTATTTTTATGATTCATTTCCATCGAAATGAAAGGATTTGTAGAGCTAAGTTTTTGCAAGGAATTTACATCAAAACTTCCATTATATTTAAAATATGAAATAATAAAGTTTTCAACCAACTTATATTCAAATTTCAAATTTGGATAAAAATGAAATTCAGCATCGGCAGCGGGATCAAATAAACTCACAAAATCGAAACCAATAGAATATCTCCATTCCTTACCCGATTTCGAATAATTTGGGTTAATATTTAAGACTGTGTTCGTAAGTTTTGAACTATCAAATTCCATTTGTTCAGTAACAAATGCTAAGGGATTGATTATGTAGCTTTCTAATTCTACATTCATATCTACAGTCCCTTTAAAATGTTTTTTATTAAAATTTGAATGAAACAAAAAATTGTTCTCATTGCTGTTTTCATTGTCTTGAAAGTATGAATATCCAAATTTTAAGTCATAATTAAGTTTCGACTTTTGGCTAATATTGGTTTTATATCTTGTTGAAAATCCGATAGTTGAAAATCTATTGAACTCAAGCTCTTCTTTTTCAATAATATTTTCGCTGTTTGCAGGATAACCATAAATCAAATTTTTATTAGTTTGAAAATGTATATTTGCGAAAAGGGCTGCTTTGCTATAAAACTTTTTGCCATAAAGCTTCAGGCTGTTTTTGCTGAAATTTGGATAATAAGTTTGTTCATCGACCTTTGTTTTTCCGTTCACTGAATAGTGCCTGACGAAAGCACCAATAGAATATTTTTTCGAACGTAGATTGTTAATACTCAATTCGGCAAGAGGGCTTAAGTTTGTGCCAAATCCTAATTTCAAATAATTACCGTAAAGTTTAGTCAAAGGCTCACCTTTCATTTTAGCAGCTGGAACTGGTTTTAATTCGTAAGATGTATTTATCTGACGAGGAAAAATCTGGTAATCAAAATTAATATCAATTTTTGCAGTATCCTTAGTGCGTGGCATGTTCGAAAGTTTTATTGCATCGGAAATTGAAGGTGCATATGGTTTAAGAACAATTACGTCTTTGTCTATAATTTCAAGCTCATTTTCTTGTGTAAATGCTTGATTTCCAAAAAGGAGTAATAATGCTGAAATGAAAAGTCTTGTTATTTTTTGTATCATGGTGTTTGATTTTATTTATGGTTTGAAATTAGAAATTGGAAATTAGGTAAATCATATTTTTGTACTATTGATGAAGGCATTCAACTTTGGTCCAAGATTATAAACTAATTTTTGATATTTCAAAGTATCAGCTTTATTTATCACTTCTCTCCGAATTAATTTCCTAAGCCAGGATTTAGTTTCTTCAAATGAACCTCTCGAATAAATGTAAAATCTTTTTCTATCAGCAGGAGTATATCTACCATATCCTTCTGCAATATTTGCAGTTATACTATCAACTGATCTAATTATTTGATAACCAACAGTATTTTGAACTTTTTTATCCCATTTTTCAAAATCGTACCAAACCAAATCGGACAGTTCATCGGATAATTTATAGATGTCTAATTCATAAACTTTTTTCATTTCGATCCAATTTCTAATTTCAGTTAATTATTCTTCGTACTATCCTTCTCAGTTTCAAATGTTTCATTAAAAATTCTATCCATTTCTTTTTGAGTTATCGAGTCTATTTCATTTTTTTCAGGTTCAAAAAGTTCATTATAGTTCTTTTCTGAATTATCATCGAAATCTATTTCTATATCAAGATTTTCTTCCAAAATTTCATCAATCTCTTCATTTTCTTCTATTTCGTTCAGTTTTACCTGAGCTTCATCAATAATACCATCGTTCGGAACATCGTAAGCTTCAATTATGCTTTGCAGGCTATGCTTGGCCATAAAAATATCGTCTTTGTTTATGTAAATGTCTGATAATAACAATATTGCTTTTGCCTGCCAAAAATAGTAGGGCGTGTTCTTATTATTAAAATCAATTATTTCTTTTTCGGCAAGTTCATACTGTTTTTGTAAAAATAGTATTTCCGACAGCAAATATTTTGCTTCGGCTCCTTCTTTGGTATTTACGTTCGAAGCAACAATTTTTAGTTCGGGAACAGCCGATTGATAATCATTTTGCGAAAAAAACGATTTTGCCAAAATATAGTGAGCTTCACGAATAATTTCGTCAGAAACTTTATCGGAAATAAGAACTCTATTTGCAGCGAAAATGGCATTTGAATCGTTGTTCAGTTTGAAAAAACCACGCATTTGTCCAATTCTAGCTTCAAGCAGATTAGTGTTATTTTCGGCAATTTGTTCTAAAGACTGGCAGTTTTGAACGGCATTTTCGAAGTTTTTGAAATAGAAATTAATTCTTGCAGCTTTCAATAAGGCTTCTTCTGTATAAGAGTTTTTTGGCTGAATAATTACATAATTATATGACGAAAGTGCCTCCTCAAATTCGTCGTTTTGATAATTGCAATCGGCTTTGAAAAAGTGAGAATTCAATAAATAATTACCGTCCGGATATTTCGAAATGTATTTTGTAAATTTGCCTTTTGAATCTTTACAATTGCCCGACATGTAAAGGTTTTCAGCCGAAAGATAGCTTAAGGAATCTTGTTCAGAAATGCTGATATTAGCAAAATCGCCAAGTTGGGCAACATACTCAAAGTACTTATCTTCCTGATGTTCATCTATGTAAATGTTTTTTATTCCAATAAGTGCATTTTTCGATTCTGCTGAACCTTTGTAGTCTTCAACAATTTTTTTGTAAGCTACAAGTGCCTGCGAGTTTTGGTTGGCATTGTAATGTAAAAGCCCAAGTTGAAGCAATGCTTTTTTTATGTAACTACTTGTTGGATGATTGGCAATTATAGCATCAAATTTTTCAATTGCTTTTTGGATAGAATCAATTTTTACATAGCTTTTACCTATTTCAAAAATTGCATCATCTGTGTATTGCGATTGAGGAAAATCTGTCAGAATATTTTCCAGGATTTTGATTTTTTTAGAATGTTTTTTTAGCAAACCGTAAGAAAATGCTTTGTTAAAAAGCGAATAATCAACGTCAATTGTATTAATTGTAATTGCCAAATCGTAGTACTTTATTGCATTTGAATAGTCTTTTGACACAAAATAGCAATCTCCAATTCTATTGTACGCATCGCCGGTAGTTTTCGAAATATTTTCGTTTTTATTTACATATTTTCTGAACCATGAAATCGATTTTGGATAGTCTTTCAATTTAAAATAACAATATCCAAGACTATAATTGGCTGATATATATTCTTTTAATTCGAAAGCTCCAGTTGTTGAAAGAAAATTATTATAGCATTCAATTGCATCATCATATTTTTTTAATCTGTAAAATGCTTCGGCTTTCCAGAAATAGGAAAGTGCCTTTATTTGTTTATTGAATTTCTTATATTCCAAAGATTTATTGAAATGATTGATAGCTGCTAAATATTTCAAATTTGTGAAAAGTTCCAATGCCCGATAATATGAAATTCTTTGATAGGCTTCTTTAATTTTCTGATTTTTGTTTGATATTTTTTCAATTGAATTTAGTGCGGCTTTATAATTTTTGCTTGTTGTATAAACTTTAACTAAAAAGTCGTAAGCCAGATCGATATTTTCAGATTCAGGATATTTTTCAATAAATTTTTCAAAGGTGTTAATAGTTTCATTGAATGGCGAGTACGATAGCTCATAAGTAAGTTTTGCATAATTGAATAGAGCGTTCTCAGCCATATTTTTGTCAAAATCCATTTTGGATGCTTCCGAAAATGCTGCCTTTGCTTTTGTTTTATCATTTAGTTTGATATAACAATCGGCAAGGTGAAAGCTCGAATTTTGTGCAAACTTATCTTTTCCGTTTGCTACTTTTTTAAATAATTTGCTTGCTTCTTCAAATTTTCCGTTGCTGTAATACACAAATGCCAACAAATATTTATCTTCTCGCGAAATAGATTTTTCATTCTCTTTGAATTTTTCAAGATAAGGTTCAGCATTTTTGTAGTCCTTCAATTTGAAATATGCTTCACCAATTATTCTTGCAATTTCTGAAGAGCGAGTAGGGGTAGCATTATCCAATAAATCAGGGGCATAATCAACAATTTTCTCGTAGTCATCTTTATAATAATAAATTTGGGTGATATAGTAAGGCACAATTGCAGCAAACAACGAATCGTCCGATAAATTGTTAAAATGGTTCAAGGCAGTCTGGTAATTTTTTTGTTGGTAGGCAATGTGGGCATAATAGTAAGTTGATGGCGAAGAATATTCTGAAGAAGTATCGTTTTTAATTTCGAAAAAACAAAGCCTTGCACTGTCCAATTCCTCTGTCTGAAAATAGCTATATCCTAATTTGAAATAAAATTCAATGAGTTCTTCATCCTCAAATTCAAATTTGTCAACTTTCCAAAACCATTTCACAGCTTTAGAGTAGCGTTTGTGCCTATAGTTAATTTTGCCCATTTGAAAACAGGCATATTTCACTTTTGGATGCTCCGGATGCTCTTCAACAAACTTTTTTAGCAAATATTCAGAATCTTTGTGGAAAAGTTCTATTGCACAAATGGCTCTATAATATTCAGCATCGGTTTTAACATGGCTGAAAGTTTCGGTTTTACTATTGATAACTTCCTGAAAAAGTTTTTGAGCACTTCCGAATTTTTCTTTCTCAAATAACTCTTTGGCTTGCTTAAATATGTTGTTATCCGAAACAGAAATAAATGACTCCTGCGAATAACTATTTTTTAAAGCACTTAACAATAATAGTAATGTACTGATAATTATTATTTTCTGTCTCATATAATGTTCAATTTATTCTAATCAAAATAAAAACAAAAGTATAATATCTGATAATATTATTAAAAATAAATTATTAACAAGAAACTGTTTATTACTTTATTTTATTACTTTGCAAAATGCTTGGTTTGAGTTAAAATATTTGAGTTGTGAATGATAACAATTTTATATCTTATTAATTTTGTAAATAAAAAGAAAGAATTATTTCTATGTATATTTTAAAGACTAAAGGGTCAGCCCGTATTCCGGACTACATCCAGATAAGGGATGACGATTTTATTCTACTAAATCATTTCACTGTAAAAAATGCAAAAATGATGATTCAAAAATATCAGCTACAAATAGATGAAAGCAATCTTAATGAAATTATTGGAGATTTACCATATGGAAAACTAAAAAAAATTGAAATATAATGCAGGAAAATACAATTATTAAATTTAAAAATGCTTCGATTTATCAGAAAGATGAGTTGATTTTATCAGATGTAAATTTAGAAATAAAAAAAGGTGAATTTGTTTATTTTATTGGAAAAGTTGGAAGTGGAAAATCCAGCCTTTTAAAAACAATGTATGCCGATTTGCCTCTTGGCAATGGAGAGGCTTCAGTAGCAGGCTTCAATTTGATAGCAATAAAAGATAAACAGCTTCCTTATTTGAGGCGAAAAATTGGATTCGTATTTCAAGATTTTCAATTATTGACTGATAGAAATGTATATGAAAATCTAAATTTTGTTTTAAAAGCAACCGCTTGGAAAAAAAAGTCGGATATAAAAAACAGGATTTCAGAAGTATTAGAAAAAGTTGAAATGCTCGATAAAATAAACAAAATGCCACACGAACTTTCAGGTGGCGAGCAGCAAAGAATAGTTATTGCAAGGGCTTTATTGAATAATCCTGAAATTATTCTTGCCGATGAACCTACAGGAAATCTCGACCCTAAAACATCTGAAGGAATTATGAAATTACTTTTCGATATCAGCAATAATAATCGGGCAGTTTTGATGGCTACACATGATTATATGATAATTGAAAAGTTTTATTCAAAAACAATGAAATGCACTAATAAAAAACTATTGGAGGTGGATGGTGAGAATGTGCAATTTGAATTATAAAATCTCTAATTTTTATGCAAAAAAAAAGCCTACATCATTTAGTAGGCTTTTGTTTTTTTATAAATGTCTGATCTATTCAGGGCTAATAGCCTCAACCGGACAAACATCTGCACAAGCACCACAGTCTGTACACTCGTCAGGATCAATTACATAAATGTCACCTTCAGAAATTGCCTCAACCGGACATTCGTCAATACAAGTACCACACGCTGTACAATCATCATTAATTACATAAGCCATTTCTATAATATTTAAATTATTAAAGCCTGCAAATATATTGGAGTTTTTTTAAATCAAAAAATTAAATTGTTATTTTTTTACTAAAAGTTTGAATAGAAAATTTGTAGCTAAAAGTTTGAGCAATTAATGCTTTGAATATCTACAATCATAAAAAATCAAAAAGTTCAAATGTTTGATTTTTTTGTACTATTTTTATCAACGAAAAAATGTAGAAAAAAAATTGGTACAATTATTGAAATGCCGTAAACTTTTAATTTTAAAATTTAATATAATGAAAAAAATTGCAAAACTTAGTATTCTTTTAGTTTTTATTCTTTCAGCAACTTCTTGCACTGTGAAAAGAAATGTTGCACGTGTTTCGCCCGATCAGCAAATTGATTTAAGCGGAAGATGGAACGATACCGATTCAAAACTTGCAGCTCAGGCTTTGGTCGATCAAGTTCTCGGCGAGAGATGGATTGAAGATTTCAGACAACAAAATAATGGCGAAAAACCAGTCGTGATAGTTGGTTTAGTGAAAAATAAAAGCCATGAGCATATCGATGCTGAAACTTTTATTAAAGATATTGAAAAAGCCATAATAAAATCAGGAAGGGTAAGATTGGTTCAGGCAGGCAACAAAAGAGAGCAACTAAGAGGCGAACGAGCCGACCAGCAGAACTTTTCTTCGGCAGCTACAGCTAAAAAATGGGGACAGGAACTTGGAGCTGATTTTATGCTTCAAGGAACTATAAATTCAATAGTTGATAAATATCAAAAAGAAAAAGTTACATTCTATCAGATAGATCTTGAACTCTCAAACTTAGAAACAAACGAAATGGTTTGGATGGGCGACAAAAAAATTAAAAAATATATTACAAATTAATTGTCTGATTTAAAGAAACTTTTGCAGTCGAATTTTGAGTATTATCAAATACAATTTTCTTGTTGATTCAATTTTTCAAAAGTTAATTGAATTTTGATGAAAGACTGGAATATAGTGAATGAAATTGAAATCAATCTAATATATTTTACTTTTAAAATCTTTAGCATTTTATCATATACAAAATGAAATTTACAAAAATTACCCTAAGCATTTTTTCAATAATTTTTATTGCTTCTTGTGCAACATATTATCAGAAGAACTTAAAATTTCAGGAACATGTTACAAATGGAAAATTGGAAAAAGCTAAACAGCTTTTACTTAAAGATACAAAAAGTAAAGAAAATAGGAATAAATTATTGTATTACTTTAACTTAGGCTGGATAAATTTTATGCTTCAAGAAAGCAATGAAAGTAATTCAAACTTTGCACAGGCTGATATTATAATCGAAGACCAACAAAAAAAATACGGATTAGAGGCACTTTCTTTAGTTTCAAATCCAGGCATTAAGCCATATAAACCGGAAGATTTTGAAGTTGTGCTTTTGAATTATTATAAGACACTTAATTATTTACGATTGCAAAAATTTGAAGAAGCCTTAGTCGAGTGCAAAAAAATTAATATCAAGCTCAACTCATTGAACGATAAGCATAAAGATCACAAAAACAGGTATCAGCAAGATGCTTTTGCCCACTTGATAATGGGTTTGGTTTACGATGCCGGAAAAGACTACAACAATGCTTTTATTGCTTACCGAAATGCTCTTGAAATTTATGAAACAGACTATTCGAAAAATTTTGGAATAGAAGCTCCTTTACAGCTAAAAAAAGACATTTTAAGAACTGCTTCCTTAGTAGGGTTTTACGATGAAGTTCAATATTATGAAAAGCAGTTTGGAATTAAATATATGAAGAAGGAAAATAGGGGAGGAGAGCTTATTTTTCTATGGCAAAATGGTTTTGGTCCTGTAAAATCGGAATGGAGTATAAATTTTTCGAAAGTAGATGGCGAAGGTGGCTGGATAACCCTTGTGAACGATGATCTCGGAATAAATTTTCCTTTTTATATTGGCGACAAATCGGCAAAAGAAAAAAGTGCTTTTGCCGATTTGAGCTTTCTGCGAATTGCTTTTCCAAAATATCTTGAGCGACCTACATATTTTAATGGTGCAGAGATTATAGCAAATCAAGCCAATTATCCTCTGGAAATTGCTGAAGATATCAACGAAATTGCTTTCAAAACATTGCATGACAGAATGTTGCGTGAAATTGGAACCTCAATTCTTCGACTTGCCACAAAAAAAGCTCTGGAACTTGCTGCACGCAAAGAAAACGAAAATATAGGTGCAGCCATCGGAATAGTCAATGCTCTTACTGAAAAGGCTGATACCAGGAATTGGCAAACACTTCCCCGAACTATTTCTTATGCACGCATTCCACTACCTGAAGGGAAAAATACGATTGAGCTTAAAACTTATGGAAACCGAAAATTTGAAACTAAACAATTGAGTTTCGATATCGAAAAAAAACGTAGCAAATTTTTCGTTTTTCATAGTATCGAAAGTTTTCCGCCTGTTGAAAATTAATTTGGCAACAGAAATTTTTCCAATAAAATAACAATATAAAGATAATCTCATATTGAAGAAAATTACATTAATTGGACTTTCCGTTTTAAGCGGTGTATTGTTAAGCCTTGCATGGACACAGTGGATGAGTGGTTTAATACTTCTAATAGCATTTATTCCACTGCTATTTGTTGAAAAGTATTTATACGAAAATAGAAACAAATTCCATTCATTTCAAATGTTCAAATATGCGTATCTGGCATTTTTTGTTTGGAATTTGATTTCTACCTGGTGGATTTATTATTCGACACTTTTTGGAGTAATTTCTGCCGTTCTTTACAATTCGCTATTAATGTCGCTCGTGTTTTGGATTTTTCATATCGTGAAATGCAAAATGGGGCAACAATATGGTTTTTTTGGTTTGATAATTTTTTGGCTGTCATTTGAATTCATACATTTCAACTGGGAACTTTCATGGACTTGGTTAAACCTTGGAAACGGTTTTGCAAAAAATATCTCTTTAATCCAATGGTACGAATATACCGGTGTTCTGGGCGGAAGTTTTTGGGTTCTTATTTCAAATATTTCGATTTATAGTTTGATAATAAATCTTCGAAAAAGAGTAATAGATAGAAAAGTAGTTTTTCAAATTGGATTATTAATAATGATTATTTGTGTTCCAATTGTTTTTTCTCAGATTATTTTTCATAGCTATTTAGAAAAGACAGATTCAATAAATGTTGTTGTTCTTCAACCAAATGTTGATCCTTACAACGAAAAATTCGATGGCTTAAGCTCGAAACAACAATTGGAAATTTTGCTTAATCTTGCCGATTCACTTGGAGATGAAAACACCGATTATTTTGTAGCTCCGGAAACTGCTTTGGCAAATGGAATGTGGGAAAGTCAGTTGGCAAAGTACAAAGCTATTAAAACAATCAAGGAGTTTTTGAAAAAATATCCTAAGGCAAAATTTATTACAGGAATCACTTCCTATAAAAAATATGAAGAAGGAGAAAAATTATCAACAACCGTGAGACAATCGAAAGGATTTGATGGATATTATGATGTTTTCAATACTGCAATTCAGCTCGATTCATCTGAAATTATTCAAAAATATCATAAATCGAAATTGGTTCCGGGTGTCGAAAAAATGCCACTTCCTCATATTTTTAAGTTTATAGAAAAATTAGCTTTAGATCTGGGTGGAACAACCGGTAGCCTTGGGAAACAAGCCGACAGAGGAACTTTTTATTCAGTGAATGATAAAACAATAATTGCTCCGGTAATTTGCTACGAATCAATTTTTGGAGAGTTTGTAAATGGGTATATAAAAAACAAAGCAAATTTCATTTTTGTAGTAACAAATGATGGTTGGTGGGGCAATACGCCGGGGCACAGGCAGCATTTAACTTATTCGCAGCTTAGAGCAATTGAAACTCGCCGTAGCATTGCACGTTCGGCAAATACCGGAATTTCATGTTTCATAAACCAAAAAGGTGAAGTTTTTCAGCCAACTGACTATTGGGTTAGAACTGCCATAAAAGGAACAATCAACTCGAACAACACTATTACTTATTATGTTGAAAATGGGAATTTCATTGGTCGAATTGCTGCATTTTTTTCTGTTTTGATACTTTTGATATTTTTAGTTGATGTATTTATTCGAAAGAAAAATAATTCAGTTAATAGCTTGTAAAGTCGAAACCTACTCTCCTGCTCATTCCTGCGGAAACAGGAATCTCCTGGAATCAGATAATCATTGTTGGGTTCCTGCCTTTGCAGGAATGAGAATTCATAATGCTTGTTCGAGAGCAAGAAAAAAGTTATCCGATGACTTTGAGTCATCGGATAACTGAAATTCATGCAAATCATTCCCCAACACTCATAATTCTCGTTTCAGAAAAATCTCCTGAATTTAATCTATAGAAATACGTTCCTGCCGACAAGTGTTTCCTATCAAAAATAATTGTATGATTTCCGGCAGTATAATTTTGCGAATGAATGGTTTCAATTCTTTCTCCCAGAAGATTAAATAACTCTATTTCTACAAAAGCTTTATGAGGAGCATAAAAACTAATTTCTGTTGTTTCTGAAAATGGATTTGGAACATTTTGAAATAGTTGGAAAGTTGAATGTTGAAGGTTGAAAGTTGAAAGTTTTTCAACAATTGAAATTTTATTGGTTTTATAAAACTCATCGCCTTGCAACCAATTTTTAACCTTTAAAAATGTTTCAGAATTATCGTTCCAAATTTTTATCACAAATATTTCATTTTCAATCAATCCATCAATTTCTTCGGTCAATTCATCATCGCCCCAAATTGAAATTGCAAGATTTTCACTGGTAAAAACTGATGAGCCAACCAATAATCCTTCTGAGCTATAAATTCCAATTTCTGAGTCAATTGGAGGTTCTGTTTCCCATGCTGTTTTTGGAATTCCGAGGGTCATATTTGAGCCTGTATTTATTGCGGTTTTGAAATGTTTGGGTTGTGAAATTTGGATGTTTGATTTTGAAATATTTGCTGAATTTGGGGGATAGGTTAAAGTTGTTGCATTGTTCATTTTTATTTGATAGCCTTCGCCGGGATTCATGTTTCCAATTAAATTAACTCCATATAGTGGCCAATATGTTTGACCCATATAATTTTTTACAATTTCAACATCATTGACAATACTACTCAGTAAAATAGAAATTGATGCAGAGGTTTTTCTTAGATATGAAATATACGACCAACCAGATTGGAGATTACAAATTGTATTTTGCGGCTGAACCGATAAACCACTCATTATTAAAGTGTCTGTAATAATCATCTTGATTTGATAACCCTCACATATTGAAATATCTCCTATTTGATTAACTACATAAACAGGCCAATAGATTTCGCCAAGAGTATTCTTCACAATTTCAATATTGTTTATAAGTTCACTAAAAATAGAATCAAATGCACTATAAGTTGGAATAATATAGCTTGAGAAAAAACTCCATCCTTGAGGTAAAGTAATTGCTTGAATTTCGTTTGTAGATAAAGAAGTTAAACCACTTAGACCATTAACTGAGAAATATTCCTGATTTGACATTGGAGGTGTAGGCATATATAATGCAATTGCATTATAGGCAACATTTTCAGACGCATCCCAAATTTTCCACTTAAATTCTTCGCCCAAAATGAAACCATCGTTTCCAATATCTTCGCCCCATGCTGTGATAGTTGTACTCACACCATTCCAAATTTGATAGCCCCCACAAGCCAGGGTTCCAAGGGAATCGTAAAAAACTCCTATAAAATCTCCTGCCTCAATCGGAGCTCCTTCAATTATAACCTCAATTGTATTTTGAATAAGTATTGAATGATTTGTCGGAGAAAACAAATATGACCAATTTGGTGTGTTCGAAATTATTAACTCAAAAATCTCAATACTATCAACAATGGAACAGTTGCTACTATCTGAAACCGTAACTGTATATACACCGGATGGCAAATATGCAATATCTTCGCTAATTTCGCCATTGCTCCAAAGAAAAGAATATGGAGAAGCTCCACCTGAAATAAACAAATCAATCGCACCATCGTTGCACCCCTGGCAACTTGCATTTGAAGAGTTAAATATAGTAATCATTTCATCTGGTTGTTCTACAGTGAAACTGGCATTTGCAGAACAAAAAGTACCATCAATAGTCATTTCATTAAAAACTGTTACTGAATAAACTCCTGAATACAATCCTGTAATATCTTCTGATGTTTCGCTATTACTCCACTGATAATTTGTTAAGGTTGGCATACCGTCAAAATCCCCGCCGGTAACAGAAATGTCAATAATACCATTGTTTCCATTGAAGCAACTCACATCTTCAACGATTCCGCTAATATTAATTGGAGTATTGACATATACAACTTCGCTGGTATATTTTGAACAAGAATTCCCATCAATAACCATAACACCATATGTACCTCCAGAGAGATTACTGATTGTTGAACTTGTTGCACTATTTAACCAATTATATGAATATGGAGGAGTACCTCCATTTGCAAATACCGACAAGCTTGTAGTTGCAGAATTACAGATATAAATATCACCAAAAATTTCTGTTTCAATCTCACTTGGCTCACCAACAGTAAAACTATCAGAAACTTCACAAGCATTATTATCAACAATTGTAACAAAGAAAGTTCCGGCAGCAACATTTACATTATCTTCTGTTGTGTTTAAATTAGACCAAAAATAATTGTATGGAATTGTACCACCACTTACAGAAATGTCAATTTCACCAGTGAAGTTTCCGTGACAATCGACATTTATAAGATTTAGTAGGTCAACAACAAGACTATCAGGTTGATTTATTGTAAAGGTATCTGCTATGGCACATATTGTACTGTCTAATAAAAGCATATTTGTAATTGAAACAGAGTAATTACCCTGAATTAGATTTGTAATATCTTGGGTAGTTTCACTTGTGTTCCAATAATAATTTGTAGATATTGGTAATGCTCCAAATGTACCACCTCCAATTGCGAGATTTATTTCTCCATCTGTCTGATTATAACAACTTGCATCAATGATATTTTCACTTATAGAAAAAGCTGTACTCTCATTAATTGTAAAAGATGAACTAATTGTGCAAGAATTAGAGTCGCTAACAAGCAAACTATATGTTCCTGCAATAATATTTGGATTGTTTTGTGAGCTAACTCCATTTGACCATTCAAATGAATAAGGTGAAATGCCACCGCTAATAAATGAAGATAAATCTGTGGATTCTCCATAACATATATATTCATCTCCTAAAAGTATTAAACTTAAAGCATTTGGTTCTATTATTATAAAGGAGTCATTAAGTTCACAAGAATTTGCATCTATTATTGTTAGATAATAATTTTCTGCTGATAGGTTTGTTAAATCCTCTGTTGTTGCTCCATTGCTCCAAGTAAAATAATACGGTGATGTTCCTCCAACCGTACTTATATCAATACTTCCGCTTGCATTGGAATTACATAAAATATTTACGCTTATTGCAGTATCAAATTTCAATAAAGGAGGTTCTGTTATTTCAACAGAATCAAGCAAAACATCTCCATTTGCATCTGAAACTGTAACAAAATACCACCCAGCAGACAGGCTATCAATGCTTGCTATTGAATCGCCTGTACTCCATTGGAACAGATAAGGTTGCAAGCCACCAACTGCAATTATTGTAGCATTTCCGCTACTATTTGAATTACAAATAATATTATTTTGATTGATTGAAGCTATTAAAGGTTGTGGTTGTGATAATTTTAAAATAAATGCATCTTGATATCCATTTGAAGAAAGATTATACATTCCATTTCCTGGGTCAAAATCTACGATATTACTAAAATAACCAGTTAAATAGAAGCTTTCTTCATGAAAATATAAATTACCACTAATTCCATCGATTCCATTTCCTCCAAAACTTTTAGCCCATATAAAACTTCCGGATGTATCTAATTTATTGATAAAGAAATCACCCTGTCCGTTTGGATTTATGGTAAATGTTCCATTTGGATCTAGATTAAGATCGATAGTGTCATAATAAGCTCCATAAATGTATATACTTCCATATTCATCAATATCTATTGTAGAAGAGAACTCACAACCAAAGTTCTTTGCCCATACAAAATTACCAGAAGAATCTAATTTACTGATAAAAACATTGTCAGCCCCGATAGAATATAAATTAAAGGTCCAATATGGAGATGGAGCAAAATCAACAGTTCCTTCAAATGAGCCAATTGTGTAAACATTACCCTCATCGTCAACAGTAATTGACTTTCCAATATCATTATCAATGTCACCAAAACTTTTTGCCCAAACAAAATTTCCATATGAATCTAATTTTAAAATGAAAATATCATTCATTCCATTCGAAATAAGATTATAGACACCAATTCCAGGATCAAAATCAACTGTTCCATTAAAGAAACCTGTAAAATACATATTTCCAGAAGTATCGTACGTTTTAGAATAATAGGACATATTGCTTCCTATTGTTTTAACCCAAATAAAATTTCCAAATGGATTCAATTTTAGTAAAAAGATATCCCAAATGCCAATTGCTGTTAATGAATAAATTCCAATTCCAGGATCAAAATCAACAGTACCGGTAAATCCCCCTTGTAAATATATATTTCCAAAATTATCGAATGTAGGAGTAGTATTGCTTTCATACAGTATTGTTGCTGACACAAAAATACCCATAGAATCTAATGACCATAAAAATGTTCCATTAGAGGTTAAATCATAAGTACCATATATGTGTGGATTGAAATCCACTGTACCTGATAATCTACCAATTACGCATACATTTCCTGTAGGATCAAGGTAAATTGAATAGCTTTGAACACTATTTCCTCCGATTGTTTTTGCCCAAACAAAATTTCCATATTTATCCAATTTGCTGATATAAATATTATAATTATAATTAGATGATAGATAATAAGTGTCAATCGAATCTGGATTAAAATCAATTGTGTTACTTTCAAAAAATCCCGTTAAATAAACATTTCCATTAACATCAATTACTATAGATTTTCCATTATCATCAGAACTCCCCCCAAACCCGGCAGCCCATTCAAATTGTGGTTCTATTGGTGTTTGAGAGAAAATGAAGTTTGAAAAAAGGAAGAATGAAATGAAGAATAGTTTTGTTTTCATTATATTTTAGTTTAAATGTTTTAAGATAAAATCTATTTATTTTTTTAGTATTGTTAATTCTACTGTTGCTTCTAATTCTTTAATCTTGTGATTAGTTTTTATCCTTAACCAATTATTCATTGTACATATATTCTTAAATCTGTTCTCAATATATGGTTTTTTAAACTTCAGATGTATTTTATTATGTTCTACTTCCATTTTGATTTTATCCAAAGAAAATAATAAATCTTTATTTTCATATTGTTTACTCGGTTCAATTGTATCGACTAAACACAATAAGAATAAGAATGGATGTTGTTTTAGATTAGTTACAGAAGGTTGAATACGTTCAAGAATCAATGAATCTAATCCACTACATTTGTATAAATCAATTTCTATGTCTTCGTCAACATCTTCTCTTAAATAATAAATGTTGTGTGCTAAAATAACCCAAGAACACAAATTAAAGATATTTAAACCTTTTTCTGTCCAAATTAATTCATTGTATTTATATTCTCCATCATTAATTTTTTCTCCAACTCCTTGGATATGCTTGTATGTTTTGCATAATTTATCATATAAATGCATTCCTCCCAAAATGCCATGATCTGGTTTTTTATGATTTGAACCTGGCATGTAATTCAGCCTATAATAGAAATATCGTATCCAATTTTCTTTTATTTGCTTTGGAATTCCGACAGGGCTTTTTAATTTGTTTTCTATTCCAAAATCTTGTTTAAAGAATTCCAAGTGTTTATATTTATTGTCCTCCTCCAGCTTTTTCCCAGTATCATGAAATAAAGCAATTATAAACCACATGTAATTAAATGTTACATTAAATTTGTTTTTCTTCTGATAACTGTTCACTTTTTTATCAATCTCTTTTTTAATTGCATCGCAATTCTCATATAGAATAATACCGAGAAAAAATACTGAGAAGACATGTTCTTCTCCTTCGATTATTTCTAAAGGTTCGACAAATGGATTGCCATCGCTTTTATCAGAAGCATTTATATAATTATCTATAAAAGATTTAAAATATTTGCTCTCTATTGGATTTACTGGTTTTTGTTTATAGTAATCCCATTCTTTAGGCTTGTTAAACAATTCCAAATACCATTTTTTTAAGTCTTTCTCTATTTTCATATTTTAGTTTAAGTCATTACAAAAGTTTTTTTATCCTATATAAATCAATGTCGAATGCTTATAATTAAAGGTTCTGTATTCATACTTAAATCCATTACTGCTTTCGTATTTATTAAGTTCACATACTCTTAATATAAGTTAGTAAAAGTAATGAAATAGTTTTATACTTGCAACTTGTTTTGACTTTAAAATGACCAAAAAAATAACTAAATGAAAACATTGATTATCAAAAAATTAGAGGAATATCAGCAAACAATTTATAAAAGTAAATTGCAAAAATTTGCATCAAGGCAAGTTCCTCATGTCGTGAACGATGTTATTATAAGCATGATTATTGGTTTACAAAATATCGTCAATAAAAAGGATAAATTCTGTGTCCTTGAAATTTCCAATAGGACTGATGGAAAGCTTATTGATTCGGAAACTATGTATAAGTTTTTGCAAAAACACATAAATATAATAGAGAACGAATACGAAATTAAAGAATTAGATTACTTCAACAAATTTATTAAAAAATTTAAAGAAGAAATAATACTTGAATTTGGAGAGTAGTTTAACTAAACCCAAAGTTGAGTTTATTCATTTTTGATAAATGTATAGCATAAAATTGAAAAGACCTGACAGGTTTTCAAAATCTGTCAGGTCTGGTATTCAGGCAATTAGATTTCTTGTAATAGTAACAAAGGAATAATTCAACTCTCACAATTCTCATTGCAGAAAAATCTCCTGAAATTAATCAATAGAA
>JABHKC010000021.1 GCA_018692315.1 Bacteroidota bacterium
ACATGAACTCCATTTTTATTTAAAAAATTAATGTTTTTTATCAAAGCTTGCATTTGTCTGTATTACAGAATATTAACATCATTTTGCTTGTTTTTGTGAATTATGCAGGCTAAATATTTCTTCTGAAAAAATAACTGATACTAATGATGGCTTCATTGAGAAAGTAGTAAAATGCTTTGAAAATAAATATTCGATTTTATCTATTGCATTTTTAGTATTTAATTCATTACTAAATATTAGCTCATTATTTTTTTTGAATAGATCAAGTATAGTAATTAGGATATGAATTTTGCTATCAAAATGTCTGTAAATTGCTGGTTCGGTAATACCTATTTTTTTTGCAAGATTTTTTATTGTCAATCCTTGTATTCCTTTATTGGCAATTAATTCTAAAGCTACTTCAACTATCTCTTTTGCCTCTCTGTTTGCATTTCTACAGTTTCATTATTTAATAATTTCATAAATTAATTCGTTGCAAAGTTAGTTAGCATTTACTAACTTCCAAATTATTTTGTAATTTTTTTTCTATTTTCTTTAATAGTAAATGTATTTAGCTGAATTACAGACCTCATAAACAAAATGTTTATAGACGATTTAACGAGCAGTACGAAATTCTCGATTATTATGAAGATGAGGAGATTGAGGAGGAAGAATAGTATATGTAGTTTACTAACACTATGGCAATAATATAAAATATCTAAATATAATTTTTAATTTTGTAAACAAAATCTTTGTATTAGATTTTTTGAATATAGGCTTGAAAGTAAAAATATGATAGAATGAATAAATGGATAAAATTGAGTATAGACTATGCAAACCAGCGTTCTTATTTGGACGACTTATTTAAAGTTTATCCAACTATTCCAGATGGGATTAGAGATATAAATGAAGATGTTTGGAACGATGTTGAAAAAGCGTTTATAAAGAAAAACAATATCTTGTTGATTAAAGAACTACTTAAACTTGATTTATTCCCAATAAAAGATAGTTATATTGCTTATCTTAAGAGAGATAAAAATGCTATTGAAAGAAATCCTAAAACAATCAATCGGATTAGTGGTCGATTATACGAAATGGGATTAGATAAAATATTTGAAAGATGCTCAGAACCAAAAGAAACCAATCGACAAATTGGACCAATGTTTAAAGAATGGTTAAATACTAAGTCGTTGGGAATACAGCCAGTTTTATTAGATGATTTTTTATCGAATAATGATGATGCAATTCTTGACGCAAGCGATAATGCAATGATGAATTTTGCCAGCGAACATCTAAATTATAAACATGACAAAGGGCTTGATTTTGTGGCAAGGTTTAACGGAAAATATGTTATTGGAGAAGCAAAATTTTTGACTGATTTTGGTGGCCATCAAAATGCTCAGTTTAATGATGCAATAAATACAATAGAATCAAAAGGTGTTAAAGCTATTAAAATTGCTGTATTAGATGGTGTTCTTTATATTAAAGGACAAAGTAAAATGCACAAATCAATTACCGAACTTTATAAAAATCATAATATTTTGAGTGCATTGATTTTGCGTGATTTTTTATATCAACTTTAAATCAATTTCTTATGGAAAATATATTGATAAAAGGAGAAAATATTGAAGCCTTAGATTTGTTGATTAAAGATCGTAATCTTAAGGGTAAAATCGATTTGATTTATATTGATCCCCCATTTGCAACAAATGGAAACTTCACAATTACCGATGGTAGAGCTACCACAATCAGTAATTCCAGAAATGGTCAAATTGCTTATTCTGATAAAATTAGAGGAACTGAATTTATAGAATATTTGAAAAAAAGGTTGGTTTTATTAAGAGAATTAATTTCAACACAAGGATCGATATATTTACACATAGATTATAAAATTGGTCATTATGTGAAAATAATGATGGATGAAGTTTTTGGTATTGATAATTTCAGAAATGACATTACTAGGGTTAAATGTAATCCTAAAAACTTTAAGAGAGTTGGATATGGTAATATGAAAGATTTAATACTTTTTTATTCAAAAACTAAAAAACCAATTTGGAACGAACCAAAAGAGCCTTATAGCGAAAATGATAAAACTAAACTTTTTTCAAAGTTAGAAAATGGAGGTAGAAGATATACGACAGTTCCTATTCATGCACCGGGAGAAACTCTAAACGGTAAATCATCGCAGGCATTTAAGGGACTACTGCCACCAAAAGGACGACATTGGAGAACAGACGTTGAAACACTGGAAAAATGGGATAAACAAGGCTTGATAGAATGGTCTTCTACAGGCAATCCGAGAAAAAAAATATATGCTGACCAACAAGATGGTAAAAGAGTTCAAGATATTTGGGAGTTTAAAGATCCGCAATATCCAACTTACCCAACCGAAAAAAATCAAGCTTTGTTAGATTTGATTATTCAAACATCATCAAATCAAAATAGTATTGTCTTAGATTGTTTTTGTGGCTCGGGAACTACTTTAAAATCAGCACATTTGCTGAAAAGGAAATGGATTGGTATTGATAATTCTGAATTGGCAATTCGAGCTACCATAAATAAAATGGATACAATCGTTGCAGACTTATTTGTAAAAAAACCTGAATATGAATTTGTTGAAATGAAAGAAACACAACTTATTAATTCTCAGTTTTAACTTAATATCTCAAATATTGATATTGGTTTTAAAGAGAAAAAACTCACTTCTTCTGCTTCCTAAGCCAAATTTTATTTCCAACTTTTGGCTCGTTGCCTTTGGCCATAAGGTTTTTTTTGTATAGTTTGTCGAGTTTTATTCCATATTTTTGAGAGATAGAATACATGGTATCTCCGCTTTTCACTTTATGAAATTCGTATTTTTTGTCGGCTTTCGATCTTTTTGGCTGAATGTATAATTTTTGTCCTTCCACGAGTTTGGCGTTTGTGGTGGTTTCGTTATATTTTGTTAGTTGCCAGCTCATTAGTCCGAGGTCTTTACTGATTTTTGCAAATGTGTCTCCTTTTTTTACTACAATATATTTTACGCGATTGTAAGTTTTAATTTTTCTGCTTTTCGATGAAGAGGATAGTTTGTTTTTACTTTTTTTTGTCTTGTTTTTTGCAACTAATTCATTGTCATTCGATTGGTATTTCTCTTCATCAAATCTGTGAAGTTCGTTATCTTCAATTATTGTAATCAAAAGCTGAGGATATTTTGGATTTGTTGCATAACCGGCTTTTTTCAAACCTTTTGCCCATCCTTTATAATCAGTAATTTCTAAGTCGAACAAAGCAGAATATCTTGGTTTTTTCAAAAACTCACTATGGTCTTCGTATGATTCTTTTACAGAATTATATTTCCTAAAGCATTCGTGTTTTTTGTCATCGTCTTTATACATTTTTTTTCCTGTCCAACTGCTATGGCATTTTATACCGAAATGGTTATTAGCTTTTCGCCCAAGTTTGCTGTTTCCATTGTCAGATTCTAGCAGTCCCTGAGCAAGAGTTATGCTCGCTGGAATACCACTTCGTTTCATTTCTTTGATGGCAATTTCTTTATATTTCTCAATGTAATCATGTCGGGTAATTTTTTGCGAAAAAGCAAAAACTTGGATGGAAACTATTATTAATATCAAAAATATTCTTTTCATAATTTATTATTGTTTAATATCAAAATGGCTGCAAAATTCAAATTTCAATTAATTAAAACAAAAAAACTGCGGAATTATTCCAACTGCGAACGAATCTAATTTTGAACCGGAGGAAGAATATCTGTAAATAATCCCATTTTGAAGGTAATCTTTTGCATCAGAAAAATATATATCGGAATTTTCAGGATCAAGCCCTAAGCCATAGATATTGTTTTTGTTTGCCGAAATAAAATTTGATTTAGGTAAATTGTCATCATAAATAGACATTCTAAAAATATCTCCATCAGCAAAAAACAATGTATCTCTCACACCATTAGTATTCAAATTTGTTGGCGAAGAATTGGTTTCAGGGAAGAGAAATGATTTTTCAATTTCCATATTGGTAGGATTAAATCGAATTAATTTGGCATTCCCACTTTTCCCATAAATATTTCCGCAAAGTACCCATATTTTTTCATTTTTGTCAATTACGATACTGTTTGGTGCAGCTGAAGTTTCTAAAGAATCGATTATTAAATTAGTATAAACATCTATTTTTAAAATTTGATTACCTCCAATATTTGCTACAAAAAGTTCATTTTGGAAAAATAGCATTTGTTCGCACCAGCCATTGCAATTTATTTCCGATGCAATTTGCTTTTGTTCAAGATTTACAACTTGAATTGAATTGCTATACAAATCTGTTACATAGGCTTTTTCATTATTGATAACTTGAATATGTCTGGGAGAAACAAAGCCAATAATTGTTCCTACAGATTCGAAATTGTTGATTTTTACTATTTCAACTTTTTGCGAATTATTGATTACAATGCATGCCAGCGAATCGTAAATAGACATTGATTGAGCAACATCTCCGAGTTTTTTTAAGTTTCTATTATAAAAAATATGATTGCTAACTTCTTTCGAGTTTTTAGAATAAAAGGAAACCGAGCTATTTTCCCATTGAAAGTTTCCTTCATTTAAAACAAAAACTCCTTTATCGAATTTTTCAATTGTTGAAATATCATTTTCTTTTTCACAACTACAAAATACAAAAAACCATAATAGGAAAATTAGGTTTAAATATTGAAAATCAAAAGAATAATGTTTTGTCATTTGTTAATTACTTATTGAACATTGAGTGTTGAATATTTTTTTATTGAGCGTTTTTATATTTAAATCAATGAATAAACTATTCGAAAAACCATAATTTAAATATCTTTAGGAGTTGCCATTTCATTTTTAGTTTGTGAGTTTTTAATATGCAAATCTCTTTGAGGAAATGGAATAACAATATTATATCTTTTGAAATTGTCGTTTATCGTAAATCGAACATCACTTTTTATATTTTCAACACGAAAAGATTTATGTGTCCAAAAAAATAGTTGAAAATCGAGCGATGAATTTCCAAAATCATTAAATCTGACAAATGGTTTTGGCTCATTGGGAATATCTTTATGAAAACTTGCACAATCTAATAAAATGTGTTCCACTAATTTCACATCACTTCCGTATGCAACCCCAACATTTATAGAAAATCTGGTTTTTTTTTCAATATGACTCCAATTAATTACGTTCTCGTTTATAAATCGCGAATTTGGAATAATCATAACTATATTATCTCGTGTTTCAACGAGCGATGTGCGGAGTCCGATTAATTTCACTTTCCCCACAACATCGTCAAGTTCAACTATATCGCCAACTTTCAAGCGTCCTTCGAAAAGTAGAAAAACACCGGATACAATATCATTAAAAATTTGTTGGATACCAAGCCCCAAACCAACCAACAGAGCTGCCGAACTTGCAATAAGAATTGTAATATTTATCCCAATTGTGTCGAGCATAATACTGATAGCAATAACCCAAAGTGTATATCTCACAATTTGATATATGGAATTGCTTTTTTTAGCATCAATTTTAGCTTTCGAGGAGGTTTTTTTTAATAATTTTTTAAAAACTAGTTGTAAAATTCTGGTAACGAGAATTGTAGCAATAATTATTAAAACATGATAAATTGTGAGGTTAAAATTATCGGCTTCTATAATTTTATATTCTAAAATGTCTTTCATAAATATTTTATAAAAACATATATTAATTTGAAATAAATTCCTGTTCTAAAATTTCTGTAAGTTCGCTGTAATCTAATTTGGTATTCAGATTTCCTGATTTTATTACCGAAATATTTCCGGTTTCCTCAGAAACAATTACTACCATAGCATCCGATTTTTCAGAAATGCCAATTCCGGCTCTATGCCGCAAACCGAATTCGGGAGGCAATTCTTTTTCGGTGAGTGGTAAAACGCAGCGTGCAGCAAGAATTTTTTCTCCGCGAATTACTATTGCTCCATCGTGCAATGGGCTGGTTTTGTTGAAGATACTTACAATAAGCCTGCTCGAAGTAGTGGCATCTATAACATCTTTTAATTGAATTAAGGAAGATAATTTTGTTCGTTTTTCTATCACCATTAGAGCTCCTGTTTTCGATATCGACATTGCTCGACAGGCTTTAACAATAGATCGAACTTTAAGATTGTGCTGATCTTGTACTATATTTGGTAGCAATCTCGAAAAAGAAAACTTACTATTAGAAAAGTATTTTGTCCCAATCATTAGTAAAGCTCGCCGGAGTTCTTCCTGGAAAACAATGATCAGGGCTATTACACCAACTCCAATAAATTGCCCTAATATTGAGCTAAGTAGCTCCATGTTAAAAGCTTTTACTATGAGCCACATTAGGTAAACTAAAAATATTCCAATGAAAATATTTATGGCAACAGTTCCACGAATTAACATATATAACTGATAGAGCAAAAACGCAGTTAATAATACATCAAGAATATCGAAAAATCTTATTGAAATGAAAAGTGTGAGCATATAGCAGGAAATTTGAAATTGAAAAACAGAAATATGGCTTTCTTTTTTTTAGCGAGTTTTATTTTAAGAATTATGTACATTTTTAACTTGTAAATTTAAGAATTACTAATTTCTAAACTCGTATTTTTAAACATATTAAATATTTTGATTGTTTCTAAAGCTTCTTTTACATCGTGAACTCGCAGAATTGAAGCACCATTTTGCACAGCAATTGTGTTAAGCACTGTTGTTCCGTTCAGTGATTCATTTGGCGAAATATTAAGTAGTTTGTGTATCATCGATTTTCTCGAAAATCCCACGCAAATAGGTAATTCAAGAATTTTGAAATTATCTAATTTATCTAACAATTCGTAATTATGTTCAAGCGATTTGCCAAATCCGAAACCAGGATCAACAATTATATCGTTTACACCGAGAATTTTTAATTTGTCTACTTTTTCGCTAAAATATTTTAATATTTCATTCGATATATCTTTATATGTAGGATTTTTCTGCATGTTTTTGGGCTGTCCCTGAATGTGCATCAATATGTATGGAAGTTGTTTTTCTGCAATCGTTTCAAACATTTTGTTATCGAAAGTGCCGGCAGAAATATCATTTATAATAAAATCTCCAAAATTTTCTGTGATTGTTTCAACTACATTGGAACGGAAAGTATCGATAGAAAATATTGTGTCAGAAAAGTTTTTTCTAAGAATTTCCAAAACAGGCATAAGTCTGGTAAGTTCATCAGATTCTGAAATAAATTCGGAACCGGGGCGTGTAGAATTTGCTCCAATATCAATAATTGTTGCTCCTTCTTCGAGCATTTTTTCGGTATGAGATAGAATACTTTTTTCATTCGAATATTTTCCGCCATCGTAGAAAGAATCCGGCGTAACATTCAAAATTCCCATAACAATTGGCGACGAAAGGTCAATCAGTTGTCCATTGCAGTTGATAGTGTATGTATGTGAGAAAAAACTTTCTGAACTACTATAATTCAGTTTTTTGTTATTTTTTGCAATCAATTTTCAATTGTTAAAAAAAATTAAAATTATCTTCTATAATCTGCAAATTTAAAATATTTATAATTCACATATGTTTAATAATGGTACTTTTGTTTTTTATTTAATCATTTTTGAAGTGAGCAAAACGAACGAACAATTTGACGAAATAATAAAAATCTGTGAAGAGGTTTTTGTAAAAAAATTACAAGACTACGGAACTGCCTGGCGAATTTTGCGATTAAGTTCTGTTACAGACCAGATTTACATCAAAGCAAACAGAATTAGAAGCATTGAATTAATTGGCGAAAAGAAAATTGATGAAGGGCAAAAGGACGAATTTATTGGGATAATAAATTACGGAATCATCGGATTAATTCAGCTTGAATTAGGAATTTCTGAAAAAGCCGATTTGCCGATTAACAAAGCGAGAGATTTATACAAAAAAATCTTCCTTAGAGCCAAAAATTTGATGATTGATAAAAACCACGATTATGGCGAAGCATGGCGAAGTATGCGTGTAAGTTCATATACCGATTTGATTTTGATGAAAATAAACCGTACAAAACAAATTGAAAATAATATGGGGCAAACTTTGATTTCAGAAGGAATAGATGCTAATTATTTCGATATGATAAATTATTCTGTTTTTGCTCTCATAAAAATTGAATTGGAACAGGATAAGAAATAATTATGAATTATGAATGACTATTAGCTTTTAGCTATTTGCCTTTAGCCAACAACCAAAAGCTAAAATCTTACATGAAATAGTAAATAATAAATAGAAAATTAAAAAAGATGCGATTTTTAAGATTTATAAGCAGAATATTTATTGGAATTGTTTTTATTTATTCCGGATTTGTAAAAGGAATTGATCCGCTTGGCTCAACATATAAATTTATTGACTATTTTGAAGCCTTCGGTTTAGGATTTTTGGATTCTTTTGCTCTTCCACTAGCTATATTTTTAAGTACAGCAGAGTTTGTGATTGGGATTTCGATGTTTTTTGGAGTGAGAATGAAACATGCTACACTGGCAACCGTGTTGTTTATGGCAGTTTTTACTCCACTAACTTTTTATCTGGCAATAGCAAATCCTGTAACAGATTGTGGTTGTTTTGGAGATGCACTAATTTTGACAAACTGGCAAACTTTTTGGAAAAATATAGTAATTCTGATACCAACAATTTTCGCTTTTTACCAGAGGAAAAATTTTATTAAAAAATATAATTTCTTAGCCGAATGGTCAGTAGTTGTCATCTTTGTGATGATAATGACAAGTACTTCGATATTTTCGTACAAGCATTTGCCCATTATCGACTACCGACCTTATAAGACAGGAACATATATTTCTGAGGGAATGATCGTCCCTGAAGGTGCACCCATAGATGAATACGAAACAACTTTTATCTATGAAAAAGATGCGACAGAAAAGGAATTCTCGCTTAGCAACTTGCCCGATTCTACCTGGTCCTGGAAAGATACTAAAAACGAATTAATAAAAGAAGGTTATCACCCACCAATTCACGATTTCGATATTCAATCTATTTATGGGGAGGTAATTACGGATATAGTTTTGGCTGATGAAGGATATACTTTTTTGTTAATTTCATATGATCTTACAGAATCGGATATTTCCTCTCAACAAAAAATTAATGAACTTTCGGACTATTGCCTCGCTAACAATCACAATTTTATTTGTTTAACATCATCAACATCGGAGATTGATGACTTTGTTGATAATACTGGAGCAAACTACCAATTTTACAATACAGATGAAATTACCTTAAAAACAATTATCCGCTCAAATCCGGGATTAGTTCTGTTAAAAAGTGGTGTTATTCTCGGAAAATTTCATTACAACGACATACCGGAAGTTGAAGAATTTAATGATAATTTTCTGTCATATTTTCTCAAAAAATATAGACAAAAAAATGAAAATCTGTTTAGAATAAGCCTCGGTTTATCACTGTTTTTAGTTTTGAGTTTATTTGTTTTGATTAATTTTTTTAAGGTTCGTAAATAATTTAAAATCAATTTATTATATTGATTTTATAGTTCAAAAAAAATGAATGTTTTATTTTATAATCAAACGAATCCTATATGGAATATTAGTTTTATTTGGAGTTGTTTCGCTTGTTTTTTTTCTATTTAATTTATTGCCGGGCGATCCTGCAAGACTAATGCTCGGACAAAGAGCCGACAATAATTCTATTGAAATGATAAGGAAAGATATTGGTACGGATAGACCTATTCAGTGGCAATATCTTAAATATTTGAACGATGTTTCTCCACTTTCCATTTTTAATTTTAAGGATAAAAACAGCTATTTTTTTCTTGACAAAAAGAAATATAAAAAGCGTTTTGAACTATTCAAAATTTCTGATAATGTAATTATTCTGAAAGCTCCATATTTAAGAAGATCGTATCAGAGCAAAGAATTCGTTTCAGAAATAATTTCTTCTAGTTTTTTAAACACGTTCATATTAGCATTTTCAGCAATGTTTTTTGCAAGCATAGTTGGAATATTTTTTGGAATTATTGCAGCCATCAAAAAGGATAGTTGGTACGATAGGTCGTTGTTGGTTTTATCTGCATTTGGAATGTCCCTGCCATCATTTTTTGCAGCAATACTGGTTGGTTGGATTTTTGCTTTTGTTTTGGGAAAATATACAGGATTGAATCTGACCGGAAATCTTTATGTAATTGACGATTTTGGCGAAGGCGAATTTTTACAATTAAAAAATTTGATTTTGCCTGCTTTTACATTGGGAATTCGTCCATTGGCTATTATTTTGCAATTATCGAGAAATTCTCTACTTGAAGTTCTTGAGCAGGATTATATAAGAACAGCCAAAGCAAAAGGACTTAGTTATGTGCGGATTATTCGTAAACATGCTTTAAAAAATTCTTTGAATCCTGTATTAACATCAATTTCAGGCTGGTTTGCCTCATTGATGGCAGGAGTTGTTTTTATTGAATATATTTTTGGCTGGAAAGGCTTGGGATACATTATTGTAGATGCACTTAATAAATACGATTTGCCAATTGTAATGGGCTGTGTGATATTTATTTCGCTAATATTTATTTTGACAAATATTATTGTCGATTTGATTTATAAGAGATTAGATCCGAGAGTGAAATTAATGTAGCAAGGGATTAAAAAGAAAGCACAAAACCGGTTAGTTACAATATAGTTGCATCAAAGCCTGAGCATCTTTAATACCCAAATTATATGCATTATTTAAATCGTTGCAAGCTTCGTTAAACCTTTCTAATTTTATCAAAGCCCGACCACGGTTCATAAAAACAATGGCACTATTTGGATTTAAAGTTAAGGCTTTATTATAATCTTTAATAGCTGCATGATAATTTTGCTGATTGTAATAGCTGAAACCTCTGTTTATGTACGATTGTGCAAGCTTTGGTTCAATTTCGATACTTTTATTAAAATCAACAATAGCATTCCTAAAATCGCCTTGTCTGGCAAACGACAATCCTCTGTTCATATATGCTACAGGGTCTAGTGGCGACAGATTTATTACGATATTAAAATCTGAAATTGCATCATTGTGTTTCCCTAAGTTTGCATTTATTGCACCACGACTTAGCCATGTTTTTGGGTTATTTCTGTCCTTTTCAATAGCAATATTAAAATCTTTTATTGCTTCTTCCGGCTTGCCTTGAAAGTTTTTAACATTGCCTCTATTTAGATAAAGTTCAGCATTGTCAGGGGCAAGCGTTAGAGCTTTATTGTAATCTTGTATTGCATTTTTATAATCGCGTGCCTGTGTGAATGTTATCCCTCGATTTAAATAAAATTGATAATTCTTCGAATCCAAACGAATTGCTTTATTATAATCATTCAATGCTTTTTGGTATTCTTTCATTTCAAAAAAAGCATACGCTCTATTGCTCCATGCTTCTGGACTATTCTTATGTTTTTTAATGGTGTCGTCCCACAAACTGAAGCTATTTTCCCAAACTTTTGTTCTGTTTATACAAGCTACTGATAAAACTAAAATATAGACTGACAAAATAACCTTTGTTGTTAAAAGAATTTTCCTCTTTTTCTTTTCAATGAATAAATATAAATATGCAATCAATACAAAAATACCTATGGAGGAAATATATGAATATCTATCTGAAATAATGGAATATGTATTAGGGAAAAATTGCAGCAATAGAACAATATTTATCGTAAAAAAGAGCAAGCCAAAAGTTAGTAATTTGTCTTTTTTATAAAAATAAATTATTGAGCTCAATATTCCCAAAGATAATGCTGTCAAAATATAATAATAAAATGGAATTTGGTCGGGGTATGGATAAATTGCTGATAGATTGATTGGAATTATTAGTTTAAAAATGTATATAAAATACCCATATCCGGCATATATAAACTTCTCAAATACAGAATATTGTGTTTCTTCTCCTTCAGAAAAATAAATAGTAAAAATACCAAAAATTATAGCTAAGATTAGAAATGGAGCCTTTTCTAATATTACTTTGAAGGAAAATAGTTTTCGATCTAAGAAAAAATCTATTGCAATAATGCAAAGCGCCAGTGTAACAGCCTGAGATTTAACGAACAATGAAAAGACAAATAAAGCAAGTGAAATGAAATAAAATATTTTTGATTCTTCCTTTAAATATTTGATATATGTATTGATTGACAAAAGGAAAAAAAGCGAGTAAAGCAGGTCTTTTCTTTCTGTTATCCATGCAACTGATTCTACGTGCATAGGATGTATTGCAAATAAAAAAGCAACAATAATTGCAATTTTTAATTCTTTAAAAAGCATTTTGCATAACCAAAAAACTGCTATTGTGTTTATCAAATGTAATGCAATATTTATGAAATGGTAGAACCAAGCCTGATTTTTAGCAAAATAATAATCAATTGAAAATGATAGCATTGTGAGTGGTTGATACATTCCATTGAAAGTACTTGAAAATATTTTTTTTATACTTTCAAAAGACAGATTCCGGATTAATTGATTTTGAAGTACATATGAAGGATCGTCCCAATTTGTGAAACTTGCAAAAATTGCAGGATAAAAAGAAATAATACTTGTGATTAGAATTCCTGCCAGCCAAAAGTATGAGTATTTTAGGGCTATTAAGCTTTTGTGTTTTATTTGTGCAAATATTAAAGTTAGCAATGGAATACTAAATAATACAATAAATGATTTTGATAAATTTGGTTTTTCTGATCCTATCAAATCATTGAAAATAGAAAAATCTATTATAAGAATAATAGCAATGGCAATAAATGGAATAAATTTCTTCATAAAACATCTATAATTAAGCATGGCGAAATTACAAAAATTATTTAGGCCTACCAATATCGAATATTTAGTACAATATTAATTTTGCTTGTAAAATGTTAATACATATGATACAAATCTTATTATTTCGTTTTTTTTTGGAAATATTTAGTTACTTTGCATCAGAAATGGGGTGCTTAATTTTATGGCTGAGATCATACCCTTTGAACCTGAAACGGGTAATGCCGGCGTAGGGAACAAGATATGAACAACCTCATTACAATATTTGTTGAACTTAATTTTTGTTGTAATGAAAAAACTATTATTCGTTAATTTTTTATTTTTTTTGTTCTTTTTCGGATTTTCACAATCAAATATCACCGGTAAAATTACCGATGAAAAAGGAAATGCACTAATTGGAGCAAATGTGATTTTGGAAAATACATTCTACGGAACTTCCACAAGTTTAGAGGGAAAGTTTAGGTTTATAGATGTAAAAAATGGTGATTATAATTTGCTTGTTTCGTACTTAGGTTATAATGAATTTAGGAAGAAAATTTCTGTTTTGGTGGATATATCTGTTGACATAACTTTGAGTTCTTCATCGGTGTTGTCAGACGAAATTGTGGTTAAAGCGATTCGAATTTCATCAAAGGGATCATCATCATATACAAAAGTTAGCAAACAGGAAATTGAAGAAAACAACAACGGTCAGGATATTCCATACATTTTGGAATTGACTCCATCATTAGTTTCAAGTTCCGATGCCGGTGGTGGAATTGGATATACAAGTTTTCGTATTCGAGGAACTGACATGAACAGGATAAATATTACAGTGAATGGAATTCCACTGAATGATCCCGAATCGCACGGAGTTTGGTGGGTGAATATGCCCGATTTTGCAAGTTCAGTTGAAAATATACAAATTCAGCGCGGTGTTGGGAATTCAACAAACGGTTCGTCTGCATTTGGTGCTTCTGTCGATTTTCAAACAAATTCCTTGAATGAAAAACCATATGCAAAAATTAATTCTGTAGCCGGTTCTTTCAATACTTTTAAAAACTCTGTATCGGTCGGAACAGGTTTAATTGATAACAAATTTGTTGTTGAAACTCGGTTTTCGAAAATTAAATCTGATGGATATATTGATAGGGCATTTTCCGATTTACAATCGTTTTATCTTTCGGGAGCTTATTATGGAAAAAAAAGTATTTTCAGGATAAATCTAATGTCCGGGAAAGAGAAAACATATCAGGCTTGGTGGGGCGTTCCTGAAGAAGTTATTGATACAAACAGAACTTATAATTCATATTTTTATGATAATGAAACGGATAATTACCAACAAGATCACTTGCAGGTTTTCTATTCAAAACAAATAAATCAGAATTTGAATTTGAACCTTGCACTTCATTATACAAAAGGGGAGGGCTATTACGAACAATTTAAGGAAGCCAAAAAATTTTCTGATTATGGTTTAGAGCCAATTTTTGTCGGCAACGACTCAATAATTGAAAATTTGATGGGAATCAATCCGGAATATTTCGAAGACGGTTATATAAAACGTACCGATTTGATACGAAGAAAATATCTCGACAACGATTTCTATGGTCTAACATATTCTGTAAATTATAAAAAAAATCTTGTTGATGCTACAATTGGAGGATCCGTAAATACATATGAAGGAAAACATTTTGGGAGATTAATTTGGGCACAATTTGCAAGCAATTCAAGCATAAACCATGAGTGGTATAACAATGTTGGAGAAAAGTCGGACTACAATATTTTTGGAAAAATAAACTATCAGTTTGCCGAAAAACTGAATTTATACGGAGACTTGCAGTACCGAAATATTGAATATGAAATTAATGGAATTGATGACGATTTAAGAGATATTTCTCAAGAACATACATTCAATTTTATTAATCCGAAGATTGGCTTATTTTATGAAATTAGTAATAAGCAGAATCTGTTTTTGTCTTATTCAATAGCGAACAGAGAACCAAATAGGGGAAATTTTATTGATTTGGAACCAGGACAGGCCGAACCAAAAGCCGAAACTTTGAATGATTGGGAGTTTGGGTATAAATTTCATACTAAAGATTTTTCGTTTGGCTCAAATTTATTTTACATGAATTATAAAGATCAACTCGTATTAACAGGTCAATTGAACGATGTTGGAAATCCGGTAATGGAAAATGTTAAGGAGAGTTTCCGTTCCGGTATCGAAATTTCAATGGCATGGAAACCAGTTAGTAAGCTGAGATGGGATATGAATGCAACATATAGTCAAAATAAGATTTTAGACTATAGCGATAAAGTTGTAGATTGGGACTACTGGCCACCAGAATATGTAAGCACTGATTATGAAAAGACAAATATTGCTTTTTCGCCGGAAATTGTTGCTGCCAGCAAATTGTCGTATTCAATTTTTAAAGGAATGAATGTTTCACTTATTTCGAAGTATGTTGGCGAACAGTTTGTTGATAATACCTCAGATGAAAGTCGTAAATTAGATTCATACTTTTTAAATAATCTTAAAATTGGATATGTTCTTCAATCTAAGCTCATTGAAAAAATTGAAATTTCTGTACTTATAAATAATATTCTCAATGTTGAATATGAAAGCTATGCAAGTGTTTATCGTCAGTATTGGTCTGATTGGGAAACTGGAGATAGGTATTATTCTAATAATTTAACATATTTTCCACAAGCCGGAACAAATTTCCTATTAAGTTTAAAACTCAGTTTTTAGAATTGAGTTTTATTTTATGCTGTGGCTGTTTTGCAGAAATATGCAGAAATAAATCAGCGAAATCAGCGGAATATTTCGAACTTCACATATTAAAAAGAACAAGCAAAAATTATAGAATAATCTCGTCCCCGTTTGAGTCAGTAAAATGATATTCTAAAAAACCATATGATGAAACAGTCTGAAGTTTTACTCTAATTTTATGCTTAAATCGCCATTTTCTGATTAATGACCAAAAACCTTTTGTAAGGTAAGCAGAAATAAAATTATGAACTTTTAAGGTAATTTTTGAAGAATATGGTCTGTTTTTGGCAATATATTTCAAATTATTTTCAATTTCGTCAACAATAAGAATACTAGCTTTTATTTCGCCGCTTCCCTTGCATGTTGGACATTTTTCAACAGTTTTGATATTCATTTCGGGGCGCACTCGTTGTCGAGTAATTTGCATTATTCCAAATTTGCTTAGTGGCAAAATGCTATGTTTACTCGGATCTTCCGCCATAATTTCTTTCATGCGAGCGTACAGTTGTTTGCGGTGAGCTAATTCTCGCATATCAATAAAATCAATAACGATTATTCCACCCATATCTCTAAGTCGCAATTGTCGGGCAATCTCATCGGCAGCTTCGAGATTTACTTCAATAGCACTAAGTTCTTGACTTTCTGTATTTTTCGATCTGTTTCCACTATTTACATCAATAACATGCAATGCTTCTGTATGTTCAATTACAAGATAAATTCCGTTTTTAATTGTAACTGTTTTACCAAAAAGAGATTTTATTTGTTTATCAACCCCAAATTGTTCGAAAATAGGGACGTTTCCGTTATAGTACTTTACAATTTTTTGTTTTTCGGGTGCAATATCTTCAATAAAACCTCTTACATCTTTATATGTACTTTCATCGTTGATGTAAATACTATTAAATGAGGAATTTAGAACATCACGTAGAATTGTTGAGGTTCTGTTTAGTTCGCCAATTATTAGCTCCGGTGGTTTAACACTTCCTAATTTTATCAATGCTTTTTCCCATTTCGAAATCAGATTTTTTAATTCATTATCAATTTCAGAAATTGTTTTACTTTTCGCGGCAGTTCTGACAATTATACCGTAGTTGTTTGGTACAATGCCTTTTAAAGCTTCTTTTAATCTTTGTCGTTCTTCTTGCGATCGAATTTTCTGTGAGATTGATATTTTATTCGAGAAGGGGATAAGCACAATATTCCTTCCCGGAAGGGAAATTTCACCACCAAGGCGTGGACCTTTAGATGATATTGGTTCTTTTGCAATTTGTACTAAAATTATATTTCCTTCAGAAAGTACCTGAGATATTTTGCCGTTTTTGTCGATATCATCTTCAGGATTGAATTTAGAAAATGCCGGAAGTTTGTATTTCGAAGAGTTTGCTAACCAAACTAACTTATTGAATGATTGGAGCTGATGACCTAAATCAAGATAGTGTAAAAAGGCATCTCGTTTATATCCAATATCAATAAATGCTGCATTCAGCCCGGGCATAAGTTTTTTTACTTTGCCAAGGTAAATATCGCCTACAGAAAAGCTTTTGTTGGGTTTGTCTTTGTTTAATTCAATTAAATCTCTATCTTTTAATAGAGCTATGGTAATGGTTTTTGAAGTTACATCTATTACTAATTCGTTGTTCACAATTTCGTCTTCAGTGTTTGTCCGAAAGTTTATTCTTTCAGTTAATTTATCTATTTGTTGCTGAAATTATTTCTATATAATATATTATTCTAAATAATTATTTTTCATTTAAAATATCTGCTAATTTATATATTTCAACATTAAGATTGACAATGAATTATGATAATTTCAAGAAATAAATATTTATACTTGAATTTGGACTTTGTAAAAGGCAAAAGAAATTCAATAAGGTATTTCAGATATGAAGCTATTTTCAAGCTATCGAAATGGTACCTTTAATTATTTCTAATTATGATTCAATAGTTATTTATGCCGAAACGCATAATTATTCTCAAATTTTGATTGTTGAATTGCAACTGTACCAAATGGAAAAACCTAAAGAATTTTATCCTTTAGGTTTTTATCATTTTGTTACAAAAAAATATTAAAAAATGAAACTATTTTCTCTTTTTATGTCTATTCTTTCTTAGTCTTTTTTTTCGCTTATGCGTTGACATCTTATGTCTTTTCCTTTTTTTACCGCTTGGCATACTCTAAATTTTTATTTTCAACAATCAATTAATGTAATGAATAATAAATATGTTTGATAATTTTTACAAGCATATTTAAATTTTGGGAATAATTATTTAATATTATCTTTCACCTTGGAAACAAAGGTTTTTGCAGGCTTAAACGATGGAATGTAATGTTCAGGAATTACAATAGTAGTATTTTTAGAAATATTACGGGCTGTTTTTTCAGCTCTTTTTTTCACAATAAAACTACCAAAGCTTCTTAAATAAACATTATTTCCTTTTCCAAGAGAATCTTTAACTGTTTCCATAAAAGCTTCTACAACTTTTAAAACAACAAGCTTTTCAACGCCTGTATTTTTTGCAATTTCATTTACAATATCAGCTTTTGTCATGTCTTTTCGAATATTAAGTTATTAGTATATTATATCAAAATTTTTATTTTCAAGGGTGCAAATATAAATATATTTTTATTAATAAAAAATTCATTATCAATAATTTTCATATAATTTTAGTGGAGTTTTTCTCAGAATTGCAATTTTTTGATGATTAGATTATTTTTTTAGTAAGTCTTTTACATAGTGAATTTTATCTTCTAATGGCGTATAACCATCTATCCAATGAATTTTTGTTCCATTTTTTTGCATTCTTCTGAACCATGTCATTTGACGTTTTGCAAATCTATGAATTTCGGTATTTAGTTTTGCGAACATATTGTCGTAAGAAAGTTTGCCAACTAAATAGTATGTAATATATTTATATTCAAGTCCATAAGCAATTAGTGATTCTTCGCTTACACCGCTTTCAAGAATACTTTTTACTTCTTCTATCATCCCTTGTTTCATGCGTGATTCTAACCTTTCTGTGATTCTTTTTCTGCGAGATTCTCTATCATAGTTTATTCCTATGTTTAAAGAATTTATTTCAGGAAATTCTAATATTAATTTAGGATTAGACTTATTGAATGATTCTATTTCTATGGCTCTGATTAGGTTTTCTGCATTTTTTGTGTCGGTAGTGTTATGAAGTTTTTTCATTGAGGAAAGGATTTCTATTAATTCATTATGCGACTTTTCTTCAAGGTTTTGTCTTAATTCTGCATTTTTGGGGACTTCAATCAATTGGTATTCTTTCAAAACAGATTCGATATACAAACCCGTACCACCACAAAGAATTGGTAATATTTTCATATCTGACAAGTTTTTAAATACTGAGATAAAATCGTTTTGAAATTCAAAAACACTATATTGATAACCAGGATTTTTTATGTCGATTAAATGATATTTAATAGCTTTATTTTCGATTTTATAATCTTCATAGTCTTTTCCTGTTCCTATATTCATTGTTCTGTACACTTGTCGTGAATCGCCGCTAATGATTTCACTTCCAAGAATATATGCGAGATTTGCTGCTAATGTAGTTTTCCCCGTAGCGGTAGCTCCCAAAATTGTTATTAGATTATATTTTGTATTCATGAAAATTACTTTTGATTAATTTCTTTTTGTTTCAAATAAAAAAAATAAACACTTCTTCTAAAAAGTAATAAATTTATCTATTCAGCAATGTAATAAAATTATATTTTTGTCGGCAATTTAAATATAATTTAAGAATGGATTTAAAATTTATTATAGAAAGGGTGAAAGGGATTATTTCGATTCCTGCAAAAGAGTGGAAAATAATTCAAAATGAAATAGTTGACAGAAATGATTTAATAAAAAAATATGCGCTTCCTTTGATAGGAGTAGGTGCATTATTTACATTGGGGGGAACTGCACTGTTTGGAACGTACTCATTATTATATACTTTTCTAAATGCCATTTCAGTATTTGTTACTTATTTTCTTGGAATGTACATTTCTGCTTTTGCTATTAATGAAATAGCTCCAAGTTTTGGTTCAAGAAAAGATATTAATGTGTCATTTAAACTTGTAATTTATTCATCAACAGCTATTTATTTAGCAATTATAGTCTCTGGAATTCACCCAGACATTTTTGGTTTTGTAAAAATATTCTATTTTTACTCAATATATCTTTTCTGGCTTGGTATTACTCCAATGCTTCATACACCAGAAGATAAAAAGCTGGGTTTTGTTATAGTATCAATTTTAATTTTTGTAGTTGTTAACAATTTGATAAAATTGATTTTAACTAAAATGATTCCAATTTATTAATTATTATTTAAATGAATCGAAATTTCAAAAGTCTTAATTTACTGAGAGTGATTTAGCTAAACAACTTTATACATGTCGGCTACAATAAATATTAAAAATAAGAAAGCAGAATACTTATTTGAGATTGTTGAAGAATATTCTGCTGGAATTATACTTACCGGAACAGAAATTAAATCTTTACGGTATGGAAAAGCAAGTATTGCTGAGGCTTTTTGTTATTTCAAAAAATCAGAACTTTGGGTGAAGGGGATGCATATTGCTGAATATAAATATGGTACTTACAATAATCACGAACCAAAGCGTGAAAGAAAACTGCTGCTAAACAGGCAAGAACTGAAAAAACTCGAACGAAAGACTAAAGAAAAAGGTTTTACTATTACAACTACTCGGCTCTTTATAAATGAAAATGGATTAGCAAAAGTTGATATCGCTCTGGGGAGAGGTAAGGGAAAACGAGACAAAAGAGAAGATCTGAAACGAAAAGATGCGAAAAGAGATATGGATAGAGGTAGAGTTTATTAGTTCTTTTCTATACTTTGAAATAATTGCAAATAAAAAAACCTCCAAAAATTTAATTTTTGGAGGTTTTTTAAATTATTAATCAATTATCAATTCTACTGTTCTTCCTGCTCTTTTTCGTATGCTTTAATCAGGTCTATTTGTATATCGCCAGGAACCTGAGCATATTCTGAAAATTTCATCGAATACATAGCTCTTCCTTGCGAAAGCGAACTCAAAGCTGTGGAATACTTGTTCATCTCGGCAAGAGGAATTTTTGCTGTAATTTTTTCATAGCCTTCTTCACTGCTCATTCCTTGTACAACACCTCTTCTTCCCTGTAGGTCGCTCATTACATCCCCCATTCTTTCGCTTGGAACCAAAACTTCGACAAGATAGATTGGCTCAAGAATTTTTGGTCCTGCTTCTTTAAAAGCAACACTAAAAGCATTTCTTCCGGCAAGTTTAAAAGATATTTCGTTTGAATCAACAGGGTGCATTTTTCCATCGTAAACACAAACTCTGATATCGCGGGCATAGGAACCTGTAAGCGGCCCTTCTTCCATTTTTTCCATTAAACCTTTCAGTATGGCAGGTAAAAATCTTGCATCAATAGCGCCTCCTACAATGCAATTTACGAAGACCAATTTTCCGCCCCAAGGCATATCGTGTTCGTCCAAACCTCGCACATTTACCGTAATTTCTTTATCTTTTGCTTTGTATTTTGAAGGATTTGACATTCCGGGCGTAAATGGTTCAATTACCATGTGAACTTCGCCAAATTGACCAGCTCCACCAGATTGCTTTTTATGGCGGTAGTCTGATTGTGCAACTCTTGTAATTGTTTCACGATAAGGTATTTTTGGAGCTACAAATTCTGTTTCGAGTTTGAATATATTATCTAAATGCCATTTTAGAATATTCAAGTGATATTCTCCCTGGCCATGAATGATAATTTGTTTCAACTCTTTCGAATATTCAATTTGGTATGTTGGATCTTCCTGAGACATTCTACCAAGAGCTTCACCAAGTTTTTCTTCGTCGCCTTCGCTGAGTGGTTTTATTGCTGAACGATATTTTGGATTTGGAAATTCAATAGCATCGTATGTGAAATCTGCTGATGAAATATTAAGTGTTTGGTTCGATTTTGTGTTTTTTAATTTCACAGTTGCACCAACATCGCCAGCTACCATTTTTTCAACTTTGGTTCTGTTTTTTCCGGCAACTACATAAAGTTGGCTTAGTCGTTCTTTGGTGTAATTATTTTGATTTACAAGGTCCATTCCTTCCGAAACTTCGCCCGACATAACTTTGAAAAAATTTATTTCTCCAATATGAGACTCAACCGATGTTTTAAAAACAAACAAAGAAGTATTGCCGCTTTTATCACAAACTACATCGTTTCCTTCTGCATTTTTGGGAGTTGGCATTTCATAAGGTAGTGGGGCAACATTGTCAATAAATTCCATCAGTCTATTTACTCCCATATTGCTTTTTGCAGAAATACAAAATACTGGAAACATACCTCTCTGAATGAGTCCGGCTTTTATTCCTTTTCGCATCTCATCTTCTGTGAGAGTATCGTTTTCGAAGAAAAGCTCCATTAAACTTTCGTCATTTTCTGCAGCCTTTTCAATTAGCTCGCTTTGAAGTTCTTCAGCCTTCTCTTTTTCGTTGGCAGGAATATCTAAAATTTCGGTTTTACCATTATCTGAAAATTTTAGCATTTTCATTTTTATGACATCAATTACAGTATCGAAGTCTATTCCCTGATTGACAGGGTATTGTGCAAGAATTACATTGCTGCCAAACCTTTCTTTGAGTTGATCGACAGTTTGCTCAAAGTTTGTTTTGTCGTGATCTAAATGATTCACAGCAAACATCATAGGTTTGTTGTAATTTTTTAGATGTCTTCCAACAATTTCGGTACCTACTTCAACTCCATTCTGGGCATTCATTAAGACAACGGCAGTGTCCATAATTCTTAAAGAAGAAATTACTCCTCCAACGAAATCGTCCATTCCGGGAGTATCGATAAAGTTTATTTTCGAATCCTTAAATTTTGTATATAGAATAGTTGAAAATACAGAATTTGTATTTTCGTGTTCTATTGTATTATTATCGGAGACAGTATTTTTACTTTCAACATCACCTCTTCTGTCAATAATGCCACCTTCAAAGAGCATCGATTCTGCTAATGTTGTTTTTCCTGAACCTGAATTACCAACTAAAAGAATATTTTTTATTTGGTTGAAGTCATAAACTTTCATTCTTTACTTATTTTTAAATTTATATATCGTATTATACTTATTTTCAATAAATCGCCACAAAAATACTTTTATTTTTCTTATGGCAAATTATTTTTCATAGCACCTCAAAATAATATTTAGCCTTTTCTTTATCCAATTTAGAAAAAATGTTACGATCAAGTTTTGAAATTATTTGAGAAAATAGTATTACATTTGTCATGAGAGTTGGTATTTTTGTTTTGCACTTAATAGATAATTTGAAATACCGAAATTACTTCTCTCTTTTTTTATGCTTGTTAAATGTTTACTTGAAATATTAATATTAAGAAATTAATTATGAAAACTTCAAATAATATGTTCGAAAACTTGTTGATTATTCTTTTATTAACTATTTTATCTACAAACATTCATGCACAGCTTTCTTTTTCATTTTCGCCGAGTACTTCAAGCTTAGGCGAAAATGTTACTCTCACAATAACATCTAATAATATGAATTTTTCGGATGATGCCTCTTGTATTTGTCTTAATTGCAATTATGTTAATACATCCAATTTATTTTTAGTTCAGAATATCTCCAATTATGGCAACGTTTCTTATATCATTCCAGTTCAAATAAATGTTATAAGTTCTACAGAAATAGAGGCAGACTTTGCCTTTGATGCAAGTCATTCTGTAGGTGATTATAGTTTAGTAATTGGCTATCAAAGTAGTTGTTCGGTAACAAGTATCGACTATTTTCATATAGATCCATCAATTGCAATTTCGAATAATGTGTTTGTACTTGGCACAAACCTTTCAGTTACTTTCACCGGACTGGGTGTAGAATTTGGTCAAGTTTCTGAAACTTGCAACTCATATTGGACAGGATACGGACGTTTTGATTTTATGTCAATTTGGTCGAATAGCATTGAAATAACAAATGGTACCAATATCATTGAGCCAAATATTATTAGCAATTTGGTGTTTAATTACACAAACAATAATAGCTATAACAGTCAATTTGATGCAAGTTTTTTTGTCCCGGTCAATAACCCAATTGGTTATTATGACATTGTTATTAATGCTGCTCCAGGTTGTGAATTAGTTGAAGTAAATGCAGTATTAATTGCTAACAACTATCCTTCATGGACTTTCATCAACACAGGTGTTTTTCATACTATTCTGGCTCAGGACACAATCCCTGCAAGCGTTAATGGAGTTCAGATTTCAACAGGTGATTATATTGGAGTTTTTTATGATTTGGACTCGGGAGGAGTTGCTTGTGGTGGATACGCACAATGGACAGGTAGCCAAATTTCACTTTTCGCCTATGGAACACAAAGTGGTATGAACAATGGTTTTGCACAAAATGAAGAATTCAAATGGAAGATATGGCGAGTTGCTGACCAAAGTGAGTGGGATGCCGAAGCTACATACAGTGCTGGAATGCCAAATCAATCACATTTTTTTGTTGGAGGGTATAGCAACTTAACTCTACTGCTTGTCTATTCAGAAATTGAAATTAGCTATAATAATACTAATATCAGTTGTTATGGCGATTCAAGCGGAGTAATTAATATTACAGTAATGACCGGACTCCCTCCTTTTAATTTTATATGGTCGAATGGGGCAACATCGGAAGATTTAAATAATTTGCCTATGGATACGTACTATCTAACAGTTATCGACTTTGCAAGCCAAATACTAATTGACACCTTTGAATTAACTCAACCAGCTACTTCTCTATCTATAAGCTCCACAAAAGGCGATGTTTCTTTTGAAAGCTTTAGCGATGGTTGGATAGACCTAACAGTTACAGGTGGAGACCCTCCTTATATTTTTGCATGGAACTCTGGTCATTATTCTGAAGACATTTCAGGATTACCAGAAGGAACATATATAGTAACAGTAACTGACATAAATCAATGCGAAAGAATAACTGAAATAGAAATTGCTGATGGTGCAAGCACACAATATGTAAGTTTAAATTCCGGCTGGAATATTATTTCTACATATATTGACCCAATATATTCATTGTTAGATTCTGTTTTTGCAGAAATTGAAAACAACCTTATGATAGTCAAAAATTATTCAGGCAATATTTATTGGCCGCAATATGGCATCAATCTTATTGGAAATATGATAATAGGAGAAGGCTATCAAATAAAAGTTTTCACTACTGATTCGCTTCGTTTTATTGGTGCCAAACTTGTTCCCGAACTAACACCTATTCATGTCCCTGAGGGTTGGAGCATAATAGGATATTTAAGACTAAACGCCTCACCCATTGATTTAATGCTTAATACAATTAGCCCAAGTATTGAAATAGTGAAAGATCAAATTGGTTTAGTTTATTGGCCGCAATACGGTTTCAATCTTATTGGCGATATTGCACCCGGGCAAGGATACCAATTAAAAACTACCAATGCTGACACTCTGATTTATCCTCCAAATGTATATCCCGGTTTTGTTCTAATCCCATCCGGATTTTACGATATAAATGGCACAACTGTTTTTCTTAGCTCATACCAAATGAGCATGTATGAGATAACACATACAGAATTTATCCAATTTTTAAATAGTATTGGCTGCAATGCAAATGGTAGCTTCAATGATCCCGTTTATGGCAATATTGAGTATATAGACATGGGTACTAACTGTGCAATAGACCATAATAGTAGCGGTTTTTATTTTGACGATAATACTTATGCAAGCTCAGTTAATTGTCCGGTAATGGAGGTAAGCTGGTACGGTGCAAATGCGTATGCTTTGTGGGCAGGAGGAAGACTGCCCACTGAAGCAGAGTGGGAAGTAGCTGCACGAGGTGCTGCAGAAGCTTTAGCGGCGGGAACATATAATGATAATTATGCAGGTTCAACATCACTCGCAAATTATGGCTGGTATAGCTCTAATAGTGGTAATAATACACATACAGTAGGCACAAAACTACCAAATGAAATAGGTCTGTATGACATGAGTGGTAATGTTTATGAGTGGTGTCAGGATTGGTATCAAACTACTTATCCTAATAGTACACAAAATCCGACCGGACCAACAACAGGCTCAAGCAGAGTCCGTCGTGGTGGTGGTTGGTATAGCAGTGGTAGTGATTGTAGAGTATATAGTCGTGGTGGTTCTAATCCGAATTTTAGCTCCAGAACAGTAGGTTTTCGTATAGTTTTACCATAATGCAAAAGGTATTGCCGGATAACTTCAACTGAAAAATTAAAATTCAAGGCTCCCAAGTTTTTAAATTGAGAGTCTATATGCTTTGGATGACTGGCTTTATGGATAAGTATAATAAAGAAATTAACATTTTCCAGTAAGTTCTACTTAACAAACATAAGCGAAGTACTTATTTCACTTTTTAATAGTTTAATTTCATTTGCTCGAAAAAGTGAATTTAGGATAGCTTGTTTTTGGTTCAATAAGAAGAAACATAAATCCGCTTCCAATGTTTTTGATTGCTGCAAACTTGCAAAGTCGATATGTTTGTTTTTTGCTTTTGTTGAATGAATAGCATAATCTACCTTGTTTCTTTCCAAACTTTCTATTGCTTCATTTCGCTTGATTTCGGATTTTTGCTTTTGTTCCGGTTTTTTGGCTTTGCCTTGAACAATTATAATTTTTGCATTGTTAAATTTTCCGAAAAAGTTTGCCCAGGATACTTTTTCTTTATTTTCGCAATTGAAGTTTAGCGGTATTATAACATTTTTATAAAAATTCTTTTCAGATAACTTGTTTTTAATAACAATAACCGGCTGCTGAGAACTTTTGATAATCTGACCTACAGTTTCAATATTGTATTGGGTGCTAATATGGTTTTTATTGTATCCAATTATTAAAAAAAGTGCATCAACTTTTTTGGCAATTTGTAGAATCGTTTCGTCCAACTTTCCTTCCAGAGCAAAATAAAAAGTCTTTACGAAAAACTGATTGTTTATGTCTGTTGCGTAATCGTGCAATTCGGCTCTAATATTTGAAATGTTCTCTGAAATTTTGGCAGAGGTTTTATTTTTTACAAATAGAATGTTCAAATCTGCATCAAAAATCTTCGCCAGCAATGCTGAATGTTCAACTGCATAGCGGCTTATTTTCGAGAAATCGGTCAATACTAATATTTGCTTTTTTTTTGTTTTCAAAATGATTGATGAAAATTAGAATTTTGAATTGTTTTTAATTATTCGTTCAGATTAAATTTAAAAGGAAAAATGTTTTAGAATATTCCACCAATTATATGATCTTCAGGGAGAAATCCCCAGTGTCGCGAATCGTTTGCATTGTCGCGATTATCATCCAAAACAAAATAGTAGTTTTTTTTGAAAGTATATGTCTGGGTTTCAGAATTATTGATGAATATTTTGTTCTGCTTAATTTCAAAGAAATTTGATTCATAAATCTCAATTATTTTTTTGTATAAATATATGTTTTTATGGTTTAGACTGACTGTTGCTCCTTTTTTAGGAATACTTACAGCTCCAAAATAATCTTTATTCCAATGAAAATATCCACTTTGCGGAAATATTGTATTAAAGCCATTTCCTTTGATTACTTCCTTTTTTCGAAGGTTCATAATATATGGTTCGGTTTTCAGTTTCTGGGCATTTTTTTTGGTTAAAGGCAAATCGTAAACGCCAATTTCTGCTACCAAATTTATTTGAGTGATTCCGTATTTTCTGATTGTTTCAGTTGTAAAAAGCATTGAGTCGCAGCCATTTGTAGTTATTCTATAATTGTGCTGAATATTTACAGGATTTTCAATTTCTTTTTGGTTTATGAAAACCTTTTTGTTTTGTATCTGTAAATTATCGCCTGGCAGACCTACACATCTTTTTACTAAAATTGGCTTTTTATCAATAGGAAGGTCGTTTAATCCTGGAGTATTGAAAGCTATCAAATGGTTATGATTTATTCCCGAAAATTTGGGTATTCTAAAATATGGCAATTGAATAAGTGGAGAATATAAATTCGAAAAAAACGGTACTGAAAGTAATGTTATTGGGAATCTAATTCCAAATTTAGTTTTGTTGATATACACTAACTCATCTTCTACAATGGTTTTCTCCATCATTTTTGAGTCCATTTTGTGTATTTCTACTACAAAAGTTCGTATCAAAATCAATAAAACCAAAAGAATTAATAGAAATTTTATTACGCGAATTGTTTTTTTCACAAATTTGGGAGATTCAATTATTTACAATTTTGTATCATGCCAGGAATAGATAACTTATTTAATGGATTGATTTTTAACTATGATTGTGATAGAACTTGAACGTTCCGGATATGCCCAGAAAGGGAAATTGCCTACTGAAGTTTTATATTTATTACTTTGCTTTATTTACCGATTCGCTTTATTAAAAAGCTCCAAAACCCTTACTGGGTATAGGTTTTGTTGTAGCTTGTTTTTTATTTTAATTCTTTATTATATTTTCGGCCAGAATAATGACCTATATAATAAAAGATTAAAAATGGAATCATTATAAATCCTGAATATTTCTCAAAGAAGTCAAAATAAATTAATGCTAGTGAGACTGCTGATATTAGAATTATCATTAAAATGTCAAATATTTTATTTCGCATATTAGATTTTATTTAATAGTATGTTTTACTTTAATTATTAAGTTGATTCGCTTAGTAGTATTTTTTTAATTATTTTATTTTCGTTTAAATATCTATTGACATTAACGTTAGAAAGAGTTCCTTTTTTTGGTTTTTTAATGAGCTACAACATTACAATAAAGCTTAAATATCTAAATATATATTTATCAAAAATCTATATATCTCTTTTGATTTAGATACTACTTTCAAGCCAAAAATCTTACAGCCAAAAAATCTAATTTACAGAATTAAAAAGTCGGTTCCATCTAATCTTTCCACCGAAAAGACTTTTATCCTTATCCAGCGAAAGCCAAATAAAAACAGCTTTACCTACTATATGATCGTCTGGGACAAAACCCCAAAATCTGCTGTCTGCAGAATTGTGCCGATTGTCTCCCATCATCCAATAATAGTCCATTTTAAAAGTATATTTATCAATTTCTTCACCATTAATAAATATTTTGTTTGCTTTGGTTTCAAGATCATTTTCTTCGTAAACATCAATTAATCTTTTGTAAAGAGGCAAGTTGTTCATATCCAAGTCAATAGTAACTCCTCTTTTTGGGATAACAAGAGGTCCGAAAAAATCAACATTCCAATTGTATTTTTTGCTAAGAGGGAAAATATCCTTGTCTCCTTTTCCTTTCTTTAGTGGGTATTTTTCTACTTTGACAACGTTTGAGAGGCTTTTTATTTTTTGAACTTTATCTTCTGTCAAAGGTATAGCATAGAGCCCATGTCCTGCAATATTTATATCATCTTTGGCAATACCAATTTTGCTGAAATTTCTTTCCGAAATAGATGAACCATTAGTGTAAACATAATACATAAATTGTTTGTTCGCTATATTTTCTTGTAATTCTGAGTTGATAAAGACATCGCCATTTTCGATGTATAAAGTGTCGCCCGGAATTGCAACACATCGTTTAATATAATTTTCTCGCTTATCAACCGGTCGATAAACAATTTCTCCAAATTTAGCTTCATTTCGGTAAACCTCTTTTCGCCCAAATTCTTTTAATAAACTATAGTAGCTTTGGTTCGACTGAAATACGGTTGATACAGTATCGCCTTCAGGATAATTAAAGACCACAGCATCGTTTCTTTCCACTTTACCAAATCCTGCCAAACGATGATAAGGCCAACTAACGATTTCTGAAAAAGATTTAGTGTGTTTTGTGAAAGGAAGTGTGTGATGAACAAATGGAAAAGCTACCGGCGAGTTCGGTACTTTGGGCCCGTAGCTCACTTTGCTTACGAAAAGATAGTCGCCAACCATAAGTGATTTTTCCATTGAGGGAGTGGGAATGGTGTAGGCTTCAATAAAGAATATTCTAATTATTGAGGCGGCAACTACTGCAAAAACTATAGCATCGATCCATTCTACAGCTACATTTTTTTTCTTTTCGTTGCGTTTGTTCCAGAATGCCCAATTTATTTTTTTGCTTACATAAATATCGAATAAAATCGGAATTCCTAACATTAACCAAAAGTTTGTAAGCCAAACAATCCACAACAAATATATTGACAAAGCTATACCAAGTTTCAGCCATTTGTTTTTTGCTATTTTGCTATATTTTTCGTTTTCAATTTTCACTACTGTGGAACCACTCAATTTGTTGTGCAATAGATTTGAAATTCCTGAAGTAGATTTTGAACTGAAAAGCATTAAAATAATCGAAAAAATCCCAAGTAAAAATTTTGTAGAAGTTCTGATTATTATATTTAGAAAACTTATTGGATTTGAATTATCGCTGGAACTACGAACAGCCATTTGCCGCAAAGATTTTCCAATTGTGTTTTTGTTGAAAAGAAGCAGGAATGTTTCATAAATGAAAAATGAAACTATGTAAACAACTAATTTTAGCCATCCAGGGAAAGTAAAATTAGGAAATGCGATATAACTTATTACTGATAATATTAATATTAATAACAAACTATCGATGAAAAATGCGGTTGAGCTATCCGAAATATTTGCCGATTCAAATTTCTTTTTCTTTGAAGTGATTGTTGATTTTCTTTTATTCATTTTACTCAGTATAATTAAAGTTTTAATAAATCTTCCATGCCAAATATTCCTGTTTTCCCGGCAGTAAATTCGGCTGCTAAAATTGCACCAAGAGCAAAACCTTTTCTATTTTTAGCCTCATGTTTCAATTGTATGCTATCAACGTGCGAATCATATTTAATTGTATGTTCTCCTGTAACATTTTCCAGCCTGAATGATTTGATATTAATTTGATTGTCCTCAGTTCCTTCGCTTGTCCACGATTTTTTTCGGTCAATTTCTGAAACAATTTTGTTTGCCAAAGTTATGGCAGTTCCGCTCGGAGCATCAAGCTTTTCGGTGTGATGAGTTTCTTCTATGCTAACATCATAGTTCTCGAAACCATCCATAATTTTTGCAAGTTTTTTATTAAGTTCGAAAAAAATATTTACTCCAAGGCTGAAATTTGATGCGTAAAAAAAAGTCTTTTCGTTTTCTATGCAAAAAGTTTTTAGTTTGTCGTAATTCGATAGCCAACCTGTTGTTCCTGAAACTACCGGTACATTTGCTTCGAAGCATTTCATATAATTGTCGAAAGCCGATTTTGGATTTGTAAATTCAATGGCAACATCAGAATTCTTTATAATGTCTTTATTGAGATTATTCAAATTGTCAAAATCAATTTTTGCAACAATTTTGTGATTTCTTTCAAGGGCAAGTTTCTCAATTTCTTTGCCCATTTTGCCGTAGCCAATTATTGCAATATTCATAATATCAATTATTTAGTTGTTTGAAATGTATTGCCTTTTTCGATTATCAAATTGTTTGACTGAATTTTAGAGAGTTATCTAAAATTAGCTATCCAGATTAGAACATTTCTTTGTCGAAATCTTTGATCAAAAAAAAAGGAAGTTCACACTTCCTTTTATTTTAGTTTTATTTTGGATATAATGAATCATTAAAAATATTTCAAACTTAATTTGTTTGCGATTCACTAATTATTTCACAAGATTCACAATTGCTTCAAAGGCTTTTGGATGGTTCATTGCCAAATCAGCAAGTGTTTTTCTGCTTAGTTCAACATTATTTTTATGAATTTTACCCATAAATTCTGAATACGAAAGTCCATGCAATCTGGCTGCTGCATTTATTCTCTGAATCCACAATCCTCTGAAATTTCTCTTTTTGGTTTTTCTATCTCTATATGCATACTGCAGTCCTTTTTCGTATGCGTTTTTGGCTACTGTCCAAACATTTTTTCTTCTTCCGAAGTAACCTTTTGTTTTTTTAAGTATTCTTTTTCTTCTGTGCTTTGATGCTACTGAATTTACCGATCTTGGCATAATAAACTGTTTTATGAATGATTAGCGGAAACAATCTTTAGTTTCTCTTTACAGCTAATTCACTCTGGTTTTAACTTAATTATTTAATACAAAATTTTAGATTATTTCATGGCTAAGCATTGCTTAATATTATTAAGGTCAGCCTTATCTACTATTGTGAAATAAGTAAGATTTCTCTTTCTTTTTTTAGATTTTTTCGTTAGGATATGACTTTTATAAGCATGTTTTCGCTTTATTTTTCCTGTGCCGGTAATCGAAAATCTTTTCTTTGCACCGGCTAATGTCTTCATCTTTGGCATAATAAATTCTATTTTGAGCTTATAGCGGAACCTTATAATTATCAATTAAAACTGTTCTCTTTCGGCTAATTCGCTCCGGTTTGTATAAATTAATTTTTATTTGGATTATTCTGTATATAAATGTATTAAGGTTGAAATCCGATAATCTGAATATTTATTTCTTTTTAGCTTTCGGAGAAATAAACATTATCATTTTTTTTCCTTCAAGTTTAGGTAGTTGTTCTACTTTTCCGTACTCTTCAAGTTCCTGGGCGAGGCGCAACAGAATTATTTCTCCTTGCTCTTTAAAAACTATTGATCTTCCTCTGAAGAAAACAAAGGCTTTAACTTTTGAGCCTTCTTCAAGAAATTTTACGGCATGTTTCAATTTGAAATTAAAATCGTGTTCATCGGTATTGGGCCCAAATCTAATTTCTTTGACAGTAACTTTACTGGTTTTTGCTTTGATTTCTTTTTGTTTCTTTTTTTGCTGATATAGAAACTTCTGATAATCAATTACTTTGCAGACCGGAGGATTTGCTTTTGGCGAAATTTCAACCAAGTCTAAATCTAAATCGTCTGCAATTTTTATTGCTTCTCTTAACGAAAAAATTCCAGGATTATCAATATTGTCTCCAACAATTCTAACAACCGGTGCTTTAATTTTGTCGTTTATCAAAAACTTCGATTTCTGTTCCGGAAATCTGTTTTGTCCCCTATTAAATCTCTTAACTGCTATTTTAAAATCCTCCTATACTTTAGTTATAAAATGTATTTTCTATTAATCTTCAATAGGTTTAAGTTGCTTTTCAACTTCCGTTTTTATTAATTCAGCAAATTCTTCAATCTTAAATACTCCTTTAACACCTTCGCCTTGTCTTCTTACTGACACAGTCAGGCTTTTTTCTTCATTTTCGCCTACAATTAACAAATAAGGAATACGGCGTAACTCACTATCTCTTATCTTTTTACCTATCTTTTCATTACGCTCATCAATAATGCCGCGAATATCGTAATTATTTAGAACTTCCAAAACTTTTTTTGAATATTCGTTATATTTTTCACTTATAGGCAGCAAAATGAACTGCTCGGGAGTCAGCCACAGCGGAAATTTTCCTTTTGTGTGTTCAATCAAAACTGCAACAAATCGTTCCATAGAACCAAATGGAGCTCTGTGAATCATTACGGGTTGGTGCTTTTGATTGTCATTCCCTGTATATTCTAAATTGAACCTTTCCGGCAGATTATAATCAACCTGAATTGTTCCGAGCTGCCAACTTCTGCCAAGTGCATCTTTAATCATAAAATCGAGTTTCGGACCATAAAATGCAGCTTCGCCAATCTCAATAACAGTATTTAAGCCTTTCTCTTCGCAGGCTTCCATTATTGCTTTTTCGGCTTTTTCCCAGTTAGAATTGCTTCCAATATATTTCTCAGAATTATTTGGGTCTCGTAGCGATATTTGGGTTGTAAAATCTTCAAAATCTAATGTTTTGAAAATGTATAATACAATATTAATTACCTTAATAAATTCGTCTTTTAGCTGGTCGGGGCGGCAAAAAATGTGTGCATCGTCCTGAGTAAATCCTCTTACTCTGGTTAGACCGTGAAGTTCGCCGCTTTGTTCATATCTGTAAACAGTTCCAAATTCTGCATACCTAATAGGCAATTCTTTGTAAGAGTGCGGTTTAGCTTTGTACAATTCGCAGTGATGCGGGCAGTTCATTGGTTTTAGCAAAAATTCTTCTCCTTCGGCAGGAGTCGAAATTGGCTGAAACGAATCTTTTCCATATTTCTCGTAATGCCCGGAAGTTATATATAGTTCTTTTCGTCCTATATGAGGGCAAATCACAGGTTCGTAGCCATGAGCTTTTTGTGCTTTTTTAAGGAAATTTTCTAATCGTTCGCGAAGCATTGCACCTTTTGGCAACCAAAGAGGTAATCCTTGTCCTACGTTTTGCGAAAAAGTGAAAAGTTCTAATTCTTTACCAATTTTACGATGATCTCGTTCTTTAGCTTCTTCAAGCATCACGAGATATTCGTCCAGAAATTTTTTCTTCGGAAACGAAATCCCATAAACTCTGGTAAGTTGTTTTCTGTTTTCGTCTCCACGCCAATAAGCACCGGCTATACTTGTAAGCTTCACAGCTTTTATGAATCCTGTATTTGGCAGATGCGGACCTCTACACAAATCGGTAAAATTTCCTTGCGTATAAAGGCTTATGGTTCCATCTTCGAGTTCGCTGATTAGCTCAACTTTATACTCATCACCTTTTTCTTCAAAATAATCTAATGCCTCTTTTTTCGAAATTTCTTTACGAATATATTCTTGCTTCTGTCTTGCAAGTTCGAGCATTTTATTTTCAATTTTCGCAAAATCGTTGTCCGAAATTGTATTTTCTCCAAGATCTACATCATAATAAAAACCTCTGTCGATAGTTGGTCCGATGGCTAATTTTACTCCCGGGAAGTAATGTTCCAAAACTTCAGCCATTAAATGTGCCGACGAATGCCAAAAAGCATGTTTTCCTTCATCGTCGTTCCATGTATGTAGTTTTATTGTGGTATCAAAATTTATTGGACGCATTGCATCCCATATTTCGGCGTTCACAGAAACGGCAATAACTTCTTTTGCCAGCCTTGAACTTATACTTTTGGCTATATCTATTCCGTTTATTCCTGAAGGAAATTCCTTAATGTTTCCGTCAGGAAATGTTATTTTTATTAATTCGTTCATCTAAAAATTTTTAAAGCCGGCAAAGATATATATTTTCTGCTTCCAAAAGCAAAACAATTATTTTCTTTTTCTCCTTAATTTAAACCAGTTGAATATAAAAATGATTGCTGCGAAAATAAAGCCGAAAACAATTGATTTGAGTAAGTTTTCGTACAAGAAATATTCGATAATACCAAATACAGATCCGGCTAATAATGACAACAGAAGTAGGTTTTTATATTTACTACTCATAGCTCAATAAATAATGTGACAAATTAATAAAGTGAAAAATTACTGTATATTTACAGATTAGATTTTTTTAATCCGTGAATTTGTGGGCTTACTTATTTTTTGATAAATGCTTTCATTCCAGACAACTATTTTTTCTTTTCCGCTGGAAATTCGTAAAATATTTTACCCACAATTTTCCATCCTTCCTCAAATTTATATAATGATAAATAATCAATATATTTTAATTCTTTGCCAACATAAAATTCAATTTTGGCACTTGCAGCGGTTCCTGAGACATCTACATACAAAAATTTTATGGATACTCTATCTTCATCTTTTTTGGGTAGTTTGCCATTTTTTTTGTCAATTTTCATGTTTTCAATCCAATTATAAATAGGATAGTTCCACATAGAATTTCCTTGCCCTATTCCAATCAAACTAAAGCCCGGGTGAAATCCATTGCTTACAGCCTTTTCATCGCCATCGTTTATAAGTCCGTCAATGTATGCACTTTGAATAACTTTTTTGATTGCATCTTTTTCTTTTTCATCATTTTGTGCATTTACAATTATACAGGATGCAAACAGTAATACAGATAGTACAATAATTTTTTTCATGGTTTTAAATATTTTATTAAAAATTAAATAAAAATCCAAAGGTACGTTTTTAGTGTAGCTTTTTCGAGAAAATTATTGAGTAATCGTAATAAATTTATTGTATTCATAATCAATTTTTTAATATATCTGATGTCTTCGGCGTTTAGTTCAATCCCGATTTTTGATCGGGGCTCAGTAGTTTTTCGCTGTATTTATATTCTTAAGTGTTAGCCGCTGGCATTCATATTTTTAATCTTTTCTGCTATCAAATATATTCTTTCAGATTGAAATTCAAAATCATACATTGGTTGTCTTTGATTAATCTCAATAATTTTAAATCCATATTTATCAAGGTATCCTTTTAAATCATTTTGCGTGTATGTTCTGTAAAATACTGGAGTCTCGTTTTCATCAAAGTATCCATAGAAATCTCCTGCATGTACTGTAATTGCAATCTTTCCGTTTATTTTAATCATTTTATTAAAATCGGCAAATAATCCATTTAGTTTTTCATCTGGGATATGAATAATCGAATAAAAAGCATTTATCCCGTCAAAGGATTCTATCTCAAATTCCATCTCGGTCATATCCATTTGTCGAAAGTCAATCTTAGAAAATTTTTGCTTTGCAGTTTGAATACAATTTTTTGATAAATCAATGCTTGTTACGTTGAATCCCTTACCGCTAAAATATCTAGCTTGCTGAGCTGTTGAACAACATCCAATATCTAAAATATTTCCTTTTTGCTTAATCGATAAAATGAATCGGTCTAAAAAATCTTTGTCATAAGGTTTCTTAATCAACTCATCGGAATATTGGTTAAAGTAATCAAGATGTTCTTTATCATAGTAATCAGAACAAGAATTCTTAGCTTTCTCTATATCAATATTTTTATCCATTTATCATTTGTGTTAGGAGTTTCGTCCTGCTTGCGGCTAACATTGGTATAAACAGAAAATTCCGTTTATTTCTTTATTATTATTTTTTGTTTTAAATATCCATATCATCGAAAGGATTAGCAATATCATTGAACTTTGTGCTTAATACATGTGTGTATATTTCAGTTGTTTTAATTGGTTCATGCTCTAATATTGATTGACTTTGATATTCATTAATCTAAATTAAAAATCCATTGCAAAAATATAAGAATTCTGTTTGCTCGCAAAGTGTTTTTGTCTTTTAACTAGAATCCCAAGCCTGAGAGATTTCCTTCTGAGCATCAACTCAAATTTTCTTTTGCTGAATGAACCGCTAAGTACGAGACCCGTACGCTTAGTGGCACTTCGGCAGGCTCAGCAGAGCTGTGAGAGGTGCACTGGCGGCTATTTTGCCATCAGCCGCCTACTCGATTAGCTGGTGTTTTTCTATTAAATTTCTTTTCGTTCTAAATCTCCAAATATTTTAAAGTCATTTGTTCCTGGTTCAGAAATACAATACTCATTTTCTCGATACCAAGTGTAGGTTTTGTTTTTATTGTATTCACCAATCTCATTTAAATAATCAATCTTGGATTTATCCCTTTTTGCATTATTGTAAATTGTAAATGCTTTTATTGCAAGGTTACATCCGTTTTGTTTTGAATCAATGAGCCTATTAATGGCGGATTCATACTCCCAAAATTCATTTAGTAGGAATATTGGTTGATAAGTTTCCTCTTCTATTATTACTTTATCATTCTCGATGATTTTTATAACTGATTTAAATTCGTCTGTGACTTCGTGATAAAAATTTAGTCGTAATTCTGTGTTAAAACTGATTTTGTTCTTACTTGTAAATTGAATGTTCCTAAATGACAAATCATGTAAAGAAATAAAGTAATTACCATTTTTGGCAGCACCAAATGAAAGCCGTGATGTATTATTATTCAATCTATAGTCAACGATAGGATTAAATTCATTTTCAAAACTTTGTTCAGGGATATACAGCCCTAAATAAAAATCAAATTCCGAATATTTACGAATAAATCTAATTCCGATTTCAAGAACTATTTTTGATAACCTTAGGAGTATTTCCTCTAAAACTCTTGTGTTTCCAAATCCAATATTTTTATTTAGTAATTCTTCCTCTGGTTCAGCTATGGAAAGAGAATAATGTGAGCCGCCTAATTTATTTGAAAATAGTTTTATCAGGTCTTCAATTGAATAATACTTTGTTTCTATTTGTATTAGCTCTTTCTTTAAATATTCATCAAGATTTGTCTTCTTTTGATTAAAATCTTGCTTTTCAACAGATAAAATAGGAGGTGTAACTCCAAAGACAAGTCCTTTCGCTGAGTCTATTGTAATTATATTTTGTTCAATAAAATAAAATTCTGTTTGATAATCTAAGATTTCTGCAATGTCGATTAAAAGTGATTTTGATTTTGAGCTTTTTTCACACAACAATGAACGCAATTGACCAATAATAGGAATTATTAGATATGATTTTCCATTATCAATTTGCTTTATTAAGTCTTTTAGAATGTTAATCGAAGTATATAATTCAACGAATCTTGTTAATAAACCTTTCTTTTTTGGATTATAGTCGCTCATTTTTTTTCTTTTAAATACCAGCGTAGAGTAGAGCCTGATAGCCTATTCATATTTTTTTTTCTACAAAGATAATAAAATTAGTTAGACTATCAGTACCCCTTCATCAAACCGTACGTGAAGTTTTCCCTCATACGGCTTACCGATAGAGTTCTTCATTGAGCTTTCGCAAGGGTTTTCAAACGAGCATACTTTTCCAAGTCTAACAGCCATTTGCCTTTCACAAATGTACTGTATGGGTGTTGGCGTAACACCTTGTGCGCTTTCCTTCCTTTGCTTGGCTCTAATGTATAGCTTCCTTTGAAAAACACGA
>JABHKC010000022.1 GCA_018692315.1 Bacteroidota bacterium
CCAAATTCATATTTCAATACAAGTATCAATTATACAGAAATTTCAATTGAGCCATTTTATCCTTACGATACATCACTTTATTTTCTAAGCTGGCAAATGGGCGATGGCACCGAGTTTTATCAAATGACTTCTGTTCAGTACGATTATCAGGCTGTTGATACCTTTAATATAATTTTGACTGTTCAGGACAAAAACGACAGTCTTTGTTTTATTAATTTGTATGACACGGTTGTAACTGCTTGTTATTTAGATGTTTTGCAAATTTCATCACAAATTAATGGAACAAATGTAGAACTTGAAACATCATATTTTATCGACACTTCTTTTTGGAGCATTTCATGGGATTTGGGTGATGGTGCACAGTTTTTTCAAACAAACTCACTTCAGTACAATTATCAGCAAATAGACACTTTTGTAATTTCGCTTTTCATCGAGGATAATAATGGCAGTATTTGCTCAATAAACCTGCATGATACAATAATAACTACCTGTTTAATAGACGATCTCGATTTTTCGATGCAGAGAGACAGTACAAATGTTTCATTCGATACATCATACTTTCTTGATACTACAGAATATCAAATTATTTGGGATTTTGGAGATTCCACAAGCATCACAAACCTAAACAATCCTGTGCATTTATACAATTATTGTGGTTATAAAACCATCACACTATCAGTAGTTTATTTGTCTGATGGCACATGCAACAATCAAATTCAAAAAACTTTAAATGTGGATAGCATTCCTTGCATTCAATCTGCCGAAATTGTGATTTATGAAAATGTTTGGAAACATGCAATTTTTGAACTTTTACCAAATGTAGATACTGTAAATTACAATATTTTATGGAATCTTGGAGATGGTACAACTATTGAAAATCAGTATCTTATCGATCATGTTTTTCCATATACTAATGTTTATAATGTTACTTGTCAGCTTTCGCACAAAGCAGATTCCAATTGCATTTTGATAGTTGAAAAAGAAATTGACCTCGAATGTTACAACGACATAGGTTTCGATTATCAAGAAGATTATATTACATGGCCATACAATTGGTTCTTAGATGTTTGGGCATATCAGGTAGATAACGAACCGCCAAATAGCTATGCTGTAACTTGTAACTGCGGAACCGGTGGCAATAGCTTTACAATATACAACAACTGGGAATGGTATTGTTCTTATTATACTACAGGAAATTATCAAATTTCGCTCTCAGTTTACGATTTGGAGGATTCTACATGTTTTGGAAGCTATGGCCCAATAAACTTAACAGTGGAAGAACCTGAATGCAACGTATATGCTGCAATAGGAAATGTTTTTCTTTCCGAATACGATAGTATGACAGTAATTGTGCAGGGTGGTGGGAGTCCGGAATTTTCCTATTGGTGGTCTTTTGGCGATGGGACTTCAGGTGGAGGTTATGAAGTGTGGCACACATATTCCGATTATGGAGTATATGAAATTTGCCTTACAGCTACAAACACCTGGGGTGTAGGTTGTTCTGAAACCACTTGCTACACTTTCACCCTCGGCACACCCGGCTGTATCGATACACTTGCGACAAATTACAATCCAAATGCTGATTTCAACAATGGCTCCTGTATTTATGCCGGAACACAGTCAATTTCGCTACCACAAGGCTGGAGCATTTTCTCAAGCTACATTGAGCCATACGAAAACAATATCGACAGTGTTTTTCAAGAAATTGTTGGAAACACAGTTTTGGTGAAAAACCAAATCGGCTTGGTTTATTATCCTCAATATTCAATCACACTTCTCGATACTCTTGCTCTCGGCCAGGGCTATCAGGTGAAAATGGCAAGTGGTGATACTTTGAATGTTACAGGAATAATTTGCAATCCTCAAAACTCACCTATCACACTACAGGCGGGTTGGAGCATAATTGGCTATTTGTTGCAATCACCTGTCGATATTTCACAAATATTTTCAATCATAGCCCAAAACACTGAAATTGTGAAAGACGATGCCGGCAATGTTTTTTGGCCTCAATACTCAATAAACAACATTGGCAACATGCTTCCCGGCAAGGGCTATCAGGTGAAGATGATAAATTCTGATGTTTTGGTTTATTTGGGGAATTAATTAGTGTATCTATGAGAACTTAGTATTTTTGAAATGGATTTTCTTAATATTACTACTTATTGATGAAGTAAGGATTTGTAAATAAATTATATTTTCTGCAATAATATTTGATTATTTTCGTAGCTTAAAATCATATTTATTGTGTTTTGATGAGGAGTTTTTTTTACAAATATTTAATATTTCTATTCATTTTTTTTGCGGGAAAATTATCATTTTCGCAAAATCCATGGGCATTTAATATTACCGGTTCAAATCACACAATTCTTGTGCAAAGTACAACACCAATTACTATTGACGGAAATCAAATTGTCCCGGGAGATTATATTGGGGTTTTTTACGATTCGCTTGGTAGTTTGTCTTGTGCAGGATACCTTATGTGGACAGGATCAGGAAACACAACCATAGCTGCCTGGGGTAGCGAAAACGGATTTATTAATGGATTTTCTCAGGGCGAAGAATTTAAATGGAAAATCTGGCGTGCCTACGATGGTACAGTTTTCTCAGCCGAAGCATCTTTTATGCAGTTTCCTTTTCCTAATACCGGATTTTATGAAATCAATGGAACCAGTGGATTGGAATCTTTGGTAGCAATTTCGTCAAATTTTTCTCCAGACTGGAATCTCACAAATACGGGAATTGTTCATTCAATATTAGTTCCTGATTCATGTGATATTTCTATAAACAACATTCAAATTGCAAGTGGAGATTATCTGGGAGTATTTTACGATTCCTTAGGGACTTTGAGTTGTGCAGGATATATAGAATGGACGGGAATCTCAGATACATTAGAAGTTTTTGGAAGTGCAATAGGTCAGACTAATGGATTTGCTTCCAATGAACTTTTTAAATGGAAAATATGGCAAGCAGCTAATAATTTTGAGCTAGAAGCTGAGGCTGAATATTTGATTTCTAAAAATTACGACAGCTCTTTATTTTTGCCAAACGGATTTAGTTATTTGATGAATTTGGAAGCATTCACTGGCGCAGATTTGTCAGTCTTTGGATTAGTTCAGCCTGTTTCAGGATGCGAGAATTCATCAGACAATCAAGTTATTACTGTTGAAGTTTTTAATTCGGGAGATACTATTGCAAGCAATTTTTCTTTGAAATATTCTGTAAATGGCGGAAGTTTCATTACAGAAACTCCTCAACAAATTATTAATATTGGAGAAAATTTAATTTATAGTTTTACGCAAACTTCTGATTTTTCGGTAATAGGACAATACATTATAGTAGTTGAAGTAGAAATGCAAGCAGACCAAAATTTTCAAAATAATGTATTTGAAGCAACAGTCAATAATTTTGAGATTCCCGATGTGGAAATTTTAAATTTGGATTCAAATTTTTGTTCAGACTCTACTCAAATAGTTGAATTAGTGGCTATTCCAAACGGAGGTATATTTTCAGGAAACGGAATTCTAGGGACTACTTTTTTCCCATCTAATGCTGGAAATTTTGAAATCATATATTCTTATACAGATCCAGTTTCATATTGTTTCAGTGCAGACACTCAGGAAATTACAGTTTTTCAATCGCCACAAGTTTCGCTCGGAAGCAACCAAAGTTTGTGCGCTGGCGATACTCTTGTGCTTGCGGTTGATAGCGGTTTTGCCGAATATATTTGGTCTGTTCCAAATTCATCAACCAATTTTTTAAGTGTTTTAAATTCAGGAATTTATTATATTACCGTAATTGACCAAAATTCTTGTTCGGGGAATTCCGATGTTAACATTATTTTTAATCCACTTCCTGAAGTTTCTATAGCTGGCTATAGCAACGCTTGTGAGGGCGACACTGTAACTTTATCTGTTGAAGATAACTTTCAACTGTATAATTGGGGAGATTCAACGAATCTATTCTCTTCTACATTTAATGTTTCTCAAACTGGTTTATATTCTGTTACAGTAACCAATTTGGGATGCGAAGCTTTTGACAATCACTATATTCAGTTTTATCCAAAATCGGAGATTGAAATATATGGAGAAAGCCAAGCCTGCGAAGGCGATAAGCTTACTTTAGTAGCAAGCTATGGTTTTATATATTACGAGTGGAGTCAAGGAAATTTATTCTCAAGTCAAAGTATCGATGTTAATTCTACAGGAATATATTCGGTTACGGCTACAGATTCAAATGCGTGTAAATCTGTAAGTTCTTTGGAAGTTGTTTTTAACCCAATTCCAGATGTTGGCTTAATAAATTTATCAGATACTTGCGAGGGTGATACAATTACACTGATTTCCGACAAAGCCGATTTTTATTTATGGAGTACAGGCTCAACTGATAGAGCAATTGTTGCCCTTGAAACGGGATATTATTCGGTTACGATTATATCAAAAAATTGCTCGAATTCCGATAAAATTTATTTAAATTTCATAACAGCTCCACTGGCTGATTTTTCTTTCGAGAAGAATATCAACGAAGTTTCGTTTTTTAATAATTCCACAATTTCGTCTAACTATTTGTGGAATTTTGGAGATGGCGAGAATTCAATATTTTTCAATCCAGTTCATACATATCAAAACATTGGAAATTATAAAGTTATCTTAAAAATTGAAAATCAATGTGGAACATCAGAAGTTTCAGAACTGATTAATATTGAAGATACAGTTGCTTTTTCAGCTTTTAAATCTTTTGAGGTATCGCCAAATCCGGGAAATGGCTTGTTTTTTCTAAATTTTGAAATGCACGAAAATATTCCGATTGAAATTTTTGTTTATTCAGCTCAAGGCAAACAGGTTTATAAAAATGCACTGCTTTTGAAAAAAGGAAAATTCACATATGAGTTGAACCTGAATTCCTGCCAAAGTGGAGTTTATTTTATAGAAATAAATTCCGGAGATGGAAAGCTTAAAAAACAAATTGTCAAGACTTGATAAACTATTAAATTCTCACTATTTTATTGTTTTTTTTGTAATTTCTAATATAGAAAATTATAGGTTAAATCTTTTTTTGAGGTGCTGGAAATTAACTTTCACCCTATAATTATGAAATATCAAGTTCAGTTTATTGTCCTATCATTTACTTTTGTCTTGACACAAAAGTAACAAAAAGTCAAGAAAAAATGATGGTACAACCCACATGCCAGCGCCTATAATTTTTATCAAAATTATTTTGGTGGGAACAACTATTGAAAATTGCCGATAAACAATGAAATTCACATCTTCTGAAAGTGAAAATTTCATTATTAAGTTTACTCTAACTTTATTGCTGCGGTGGCATCAGATAATTTTGGGAACAATACTTTTCGAAAATCCTGGTGTTGGACACAGCTAAGCAAGTAACAAAGCCCTCAAGCAATTATTGATGAAACTAAGTTCAAATAACTGAATTTCACATACCTACAACAAAACTTTATTGATATAGGGCGGCTTTACTTGCGGGGAGGATTGAGAAATTAGTATTGTCCCAAAATTATCTGTAGCCTTGATTTTTATTTCTTTTTATCAAGAAAAAGAAAACAAAATTAATCTAAATTGTTAATATTCAGTACGCAATAACATGTAAAAACGCAAATCGGACTTTTAGCCTTTTCAAATTCAATTTACCTTTAGATGACAAAAAAGGCGATTTTCATGAAACTTTCGAAGGAGTTTGTTTCCTAAGGTTTTCGATGAACAGCCTATGATAATGCAATTTAGCATTTTAGCTTAAATATAGCTATCACCAAAACATTTCTCTTCAGCTTCTCAAAAAAAATTAGCTAAATTTTAGGAATGCAAAGTTTGCCAAAATTCATTGTTTTCATTGCCGGAATTCACTTGTCTGTATTTTGAATTGAAAACAAATATTCAAATTCGTTTTACAGCATTTATTATTGAATAATCAACTTATCTTTTTTAATGGTTCTTGAACCCTCTTTTAAAGTGTATAAATATATCCCGCTTGGAAGCTCATCTAAGTTAATACTAAAAGTTTTGTCAGATTCTGAGACTAATGCTTTATAAACAATCACTCCGTTTGGGCTATAAATTTCAAAAGTAAGAGGCTTTTCAAAAGTCAAAGGAATCTTTATATTTATATCTTTTTGGGCAGGATTTGGATAAATCAATGCACCATTAATTTCTAAATCACTTTGAGGAATAGATGCAGCTATACTTCCTTCAAGAAAAAGATTAGTAACCTCCTGTTGATCCACCGGATGATCGAAAATTTTGAGCTCATCAATTGCTCCTTTAAAATATACATCGCTTGTATTCCAATGTCCTTTTCCAATCCACAGGCTTTCATGTGCGATTGCATTAGCAAAAAATTCTTGTGTATTCGCAGTTCCAAAATTATAGACTCTGTCAGTCATCAACTGGCCATTCAAATACCCTGTATTATAATTGTTTCCAACAACAGCAACGAAATGATACCACTCATTTTCGTTAATCGTATTCCACGAATCGTAGCAAAACGAAGGCAAAGTGCAACCGTTCGACCATATGGTAAAATAAAGTCTCTTCGAAGCATAGTGAATGGGACTGTGCCCTACCTCAATTATCAATCCTTCGTTGGCAGCGTCAAAGAAATTACAGGCATTATTATTTCCATAATAAAATATGGGTCTTATTCCATCGGTAAGTGGTATATCTTCTACCTTGAACCACACTGAAATGCTACCTTCAGCAAGAGATTCCAATACTACTGGAGGTGTTAAGCTATCTCCTGGAATTCTAACATAATCATCCACACCATCAAACGAAAGGGCATTTCCTACCATTCCCGGTACAGACTGACAACCGTAAACCGTTCCACCAGCTTGGCTGTTTACATGATTTGTAAACTTGCTATTTGTAATTGTATCAAAACTCCAGTGGGCAACCAATCCGGTTTGTGCATTTGATGCAAGAAATATTAATATGGTGCCAATAATAAGTAATTGTTTAATTAGTCTCATGATAAATTATTTTAGTTAAATTTTGTTATTCTAATGTTATTTTCCCTGTTTTTAAAATCCGATTTTCTTCTTGAATAGTATATAAATAGAGCCCCTTTCGTAAATCGGAAAGTTCAATTGTATTTCTGTTTTGAAGTCCAGATAATTCCTGCTGAAGTACTAATCCACCAATGATACTGTATATTCTGAATGTAAAAGATCTTGAATAGTCAATATCAAAATCAAGGTTTAGAAAATCTGTTGTAGGATTAGGGTACAAATGGAATAACTGTTTTTCGGGCTTCTCTTGAACTGGTAATGTTTGATCTACCTGATAGTGTACTGTGAAGGCAACGGAATCTATTGTATTCTGCTCATCGAAAAATACATAAGTAATATCGCCCTCAGCCGGTATCCCGTCCATATCCGGAAATACGTGCCCGGTAAAATGAATAGAATCGATACCGCCTGCAGGAATTGCAATAGAGATACTGCTCACCGAAGCAGAAGGAAGTTGGCAAACACCCCAGCACAAAGCATTATTATCGGTTAAGGCTGTGTAATTATCATCAATTCTTTTTAGTTTAACATTAACAGTTTGCATAGAGATATTCTTCAATGTAGCACGTGCATAAAGTGCATTCGACAATGCAGCATCCCCTGCTACAACTGCATCATAACTTACTACTGATAAAGATTGAGCCTTTATGCCAATAAAACAAACAAGTAAAATAAAGATAAAGCTCAGCTTAAAAACAGTCTTGTTCATATTTAGTTTTTCTAAAGTCCGTAATGCTATTTTCATAATTCCTAAAATTTTTAAGTTCCACATAATTCTTCATTAAAAATATTTCTAATTTAATGGTCGTATTTGGTAAATTTCCTGACTAAATTAACATACTATTAACAGAATATGTTTTGATGCATCTAATGTATATTCTTAACGCTTCTTAGAAAATCTATAAATTTTGTTAAAACAAGTTTTAATAAAAAGGTTTTTTAGTCAAAAAATTCACATAAATTCATATTTGTAACATATGTTACTTAATTTTTGTTTTTTATTCCGTTTTTTTGAAAAAAATATTATGATTAGAGAAATAGTAAAAATTGACGAAGAACTTTGCGACGGTTGCGGATTGTGTATTCCAAATTGTCATGAAGGAGCATTACAAATTATCGACGAAAAAGCAATATTAGTAAGCGATTTGATGTGCGATGGTTTAGGTGCTTGTCTCGGACATTGTCCGCAGGGTGCTATCACAATCGAGAAACGTGAAGCCGAAGAATATAACGAAACAGTCGTAATTGCTGAGATGGTTAATAAAGGCAAAAATGTAGTAATTGCACACCTTCAACACTTAAAAGAACACAACGAAACTCAGTTTCTAAAAGAAGGAGTTCGATATTTAGTTGAAAATAAAGAAGAAATAGATTTTGATGTAAACGAAGTAATTTATAAAGTACATAATAACATAAAAAAAATGGAAAGTAACGATAGTAACCCTGGTTGTGGCTGTATGGGTAGCCAAGAAATGAGTTTTGAAAATCAAGAAAAAGTAGATGTAGCTCCTGTTAATATGGGCGAACTAAAATCTGAATTGAGGCAATGGCCTGTTCAAATGCACTTGATTAATCCGAATGCAAATTATTTTCAAAATGCCGATGTTGTAATTACTGCCGATTGTGTTGCATTTGCACTTGGAAATTATCACCAAAAATTTCTGAAGGATAGAAGTATTGGAATTGCATGTCCAAAATTAGATTCTCAGACTGAGATATATATTGATAAATTCAGGAGAATGATCGACGAGGCAAAAATCAACACTTTCACAGTAATGATAATGGAAGTTCCTTGCTGTGGTGGATTAATTCAAATGGTTAAAACAGCGGTAGATCAGGCTGAACGTCAGATACCTGTCAAACTTATTGTTGTTGGAATTCAGGGAGATATCCTCTCTGATGAATGGGTATAGAGCAGTTGCTATGTGGAAATGCCATTAGGATTTTGGGTTTTGTTAATTTTTGTAAAAAAGATTTAATTTTTATTTATTTTAAGTACTTAATTGCATAAAATAAAATATTATCTTTGCTTATTTTAAATTAATATAATAAATGATGGAAATTACAATTCTTGATCGAGTTCTTTTGTTATTAACTGGCATAGTAGCAGTTTATCTGATTTTCCGTTTCATTCAGGAAACGAGAGCGGCCGAAACAAAACCAAGACATAACATTCATTACATCATCGCTTTTGCAGTTTTATTTGTTTCAGGTGTGTTAATAATTATCTTTGGTTTCGACATTCTTGCAAGACCATGTATCAAAACTGTAGCAACAATTCTACCTTTTGCTCTGGCAATGGGTTTGATTTGTGAGTTTTTCAAAAAACTTAGAGTCCTTTATCTTGTTGTTCTGTTAGGTGGCTTAATATTAATTGGATTAGAAACTTTTGGTGTTTTTGAACTAAAAATCATCTACCCAATTTTTCACGCAATTGCTGGTCTGACAATATTTTTTGTCCCTATCCTTGCTGTGTCTAAAGAAATGGCTCCTAAAGGATTTATTTGGGTTACTGTTGGCGGGGCCATAATTGGAATTGGTGGAATTGCCCTCGCATTTTTAGGTGCAGGGAAACCTTTATTAGGAATTTTCACCGAAGAGCTGGTATTTGCAATTTTAACACCTATATTGTTAGCCATGTCTCTTGGATTTGCTTATGGTTTTATGAAAAAAATCTACAATAAATAATCTAAAAATCTACCAAAATATTTTAAAGGACGGTAGTGGGAGATTTGAAATATTTCTTCTACCGTCTTTTTTTGTTCACCTAAAATGACTAAATATGGAAAGATTTAATTATCTTTTTCGGTCCACCAAAGGACTTGTACTTGTTGCTATTTCTCTAATTTCAATTGTTACTGCAATTTGGGGGACACTATCAGGCCCATTGGCAGAGTGGGGAGTAAAAGATGTGTTTGTAAATCTTTTGGGAATGAAATTAGACCCAGCCGAAAGAGAAGGACGAATTGTTATGTTGTACCATTCTATTGCCCTAGCAATAATTGCAATAGAGACATACTTCATAACATCAATTGTTCCAATGAAAAAAAACCAGCAGTCGAATATCAATGCCACTATTACAATTGGATACATCATGACAATGTTTTTTGGCTTAGGTTTCGCATATTTTGGGCACAATTGGGCTTTTCACGGTTTGTTTATTGTAGGGCAATCAATTGTATTTCTTGCCGGAATATTCCTAATATCTGCTCTATGGCCATGGAAAAATGAGCATAAAGTTAAGGATAAAGATTATGCTCATTCAAAAAAAGGAACAGACCTCGAACGTGTTGCATTTTTTGTGATGGCTGTTGCAACTATTGGCTCGGCAGCATTCGGTGCAATTGCAGGAATGTTTTTCGGAAATGGGTTTGAATCTTTTCTTGCTGAAGATGTGATTAGAAATCCGCACAAACCTGTTCTTCAACTTTCAGTAATCGGGCATTTGCATATTATGCTCACCTTGATTGCAATTGCGATTACATTAGTCATTGGTAGATGGTTAGATTTTAAAGGAATTTACCATAAAATTGCAATGCGATTAATGATTTTCGGAACAATAGTTATTACCCTCGGCGTATGGTCTGTAGTTCCCTTTGAACCAATTGCTCATAAAATTATTTATGTAGGATCTGTCCTTGTGATGCTTGCTGCATTAATGCTTGTGATTTTTGGTTGGAAAAAACTCATTCGCGACAGAATTGCCGAGCAAGGAATTACAAATGCCGGATTTTTCAAAAAATTAGGAGCTTTATTACACGACCCATTAAAATTTGGACCTCTATGGCAAATGGTATTTATGAATTTCACTGTAAGTGGAGTTGGAATTTTTATGGCTGTAAAACTTGACGAGATATTCAGAGTTTGGCCAATGCGGGAAGAAAGAATTACCCTGACCGGACATTGGCATATTCTTTCGGCAATTATTGCAACAATAATATTAATGTATTATGCCGACATAGCCGGATTAAAAGGGAAAAAACGAAAAATATTCGGCTGGATATTAATTATTTTCTCAGATATAGCTTTTGCTTCAGCAACAATTTTTTCAATGAAAAGGCTTTTCGTTTCAGAATTTGCTCAAGATGGCACTGCTACATTTGCAATGATATTTCTTGAATTTGGTCTGGCTGCACTTTTAATTTTGGTTTGCATTTTATTGCTCTGGAAACTTTTTGATTTATTCAAAGGAAAAGGAGTTTGGAAAAACGAGTACAAAAATCCTGAGCTTGAAATCAACAGAACATCAAATTATCCTATTCATATTAATAATCAAGAATTTCAAAAAGAGGGATAAACATGAAAAATAGACTATCTTCTAAAATAATAAATACAATTCTACTGTGCGTATTTTTTGTAGCATGTAGTAGCGATTATACAGAAAAATTTGAAATTCAAAAAACAGAAACCGGAATAAATCCAGACGAATGGGTAAAAATTACGGCAGGAAAATTCTTTAAAGGTCGTCATGCTCACGAAGCAACTATTGATAGTGATTTTGAAATTATGCTCACTCATGTTACAAATTCTCAATATGCAAAATTTCTTAATTCAGCTCTAAGTGACAAAAAAATTTCCATTAATGATACTGCTATTCTTGGATATTATCCCGGCGACAAATTTTCTGGATACATTCACGAAATAGAAATTACTGATGGCTACAAACTTTTAATGCCAATTGGTGAACCTGGGATGCACATAAAATTTGCAAACACAAAATTTTTAGTTGACAAAGGTTACGGAAATCATCCTGCTATAATGATAACATGGTTTGGCGCAAAAGCCTATGCTGAATTTTATGGCTGGCGTTTACCTTACGAAAACGAGTGGGAAAAAGCAGCAAGAGGAACCGATAAAAGAGCATTTCCATGGGGAAATGAGTTTTCAAAGCAAATGGCAAACTTCTACGGAAACAGACATAAAATTGAGGAAAGCATAAAAAATTATAACAGAACTACACCAGTAGGTTTTTTCAATGGGAAAAAGTACGGCGAATTTGAAACCAAAAAAAGTGTCAGCCCATATGGATTATACGATATGGCCGGAAATGTGTGGCAATGGATGGCAGACGATTATCCTGATATTCATTATAGATATATGAGAGGCGGAAGTTATCAGAACTACGATTATAATCTAAGAGTTTGGGCAAGAAACAATGCAGGCCCCGACTATTTTAGTATTTGGACAGGATTCCGGTGCGTAAGAGATATTCCTAAAACTGACGATAAATCAGAAATTTTTGAATAGCAGATTATTCGCAAATGTATTGAAACGATAAATGAATAAAATTAAGTCATATTGGTCTTTAATAAAAAGTTTGCAAACAATTCTTTTGCTTGTAACTGGTGTGGCCGGATTTATAAGTGCTCGTTGTCCTGTTATGAATTTTGGAATATTTGCAGGATTAGTAAGTAGTCTTTTTCTCACCGTTGGCGGAACTACTGTTCTTAACATGGTTTACGACAAAGACATAGATTCTAAAATGAAAAGGACAATATTGCGACCTTTGCCTTCCGGTAAAATCTCAAAAAGAAATGCTTTGATGTTTGGAATGATAATCCTTATTTCAGGTTTGGTAATTTCTTATTTCATGTCGAAACTTTATTTCATAATTATGTTTGCCGGGTTTTTTATCGATTTTGTGATTTATACAATTTGGCTGAAACGCAAATCGGCATGGTCTATTTTGTGGGGTGGAATTTCAGGTGGGATGCCAATTCTTGCAGGCAGGGCACTCGGAATTGGTGAGATTGATTTGATAGGATTAATGCTGTCGCTTTCAATTCTTCTTTGGATTCCAACACATATACTCACTTTCAATATTCGACATTTCAAGGATTATAAAAATGCAAAGATTCCTACATTTCCTTCAAAATATGGTTTTAATAAAACAAGAATAATTATAGCATTGTCGAGCATAGGTGCAGCATTGGCTGTAATTATAGGTACAATGGCGCTTGGATTGTCCTGGGGATATATCAGACTTATAATAATTTTAGCTTTGGGCTCAATACTTCTTGGAACATATAGCATTATTAAACCTTCAGAAAAAGTGAATTTCGGATTATTCAAATATGCTTCAATTTTTATGCTTAGCACTATGATATTGATAGTGATTGCTACAATATAAATTTGTTTGATTTTGAATTCTGAATAGTTTTTTGCTCTAAGATTATCAAAGATAATCATATGAATGTCAGACCCGACTAGTTTTAATACTTGTTGGGTCTTTTTTATTATTATCTCGCCAAGCTTTAATTCTGCTGTTTTTTCTCAAAAAAAATGCTTCTTATAGCAATTTTGTGGAATATTGATTTTATTTTTCGAAAAAGTCAAAAAAAATTTGGAAATAATAATTTAATGTTTTTACTTTGACCGACCGTTCATTCATAAAATGAATTTGAAAGTATTACTGAAAATGAAAAGAATAAAATATTGTAAATATGTCGCCAAGAACAGAAGAGCAATTTAAAGAAATTAGAGAGCAAAAAAAACAGAAAATTTTGGATGCAGCTCTCGAAATATTCGCTGAAGAAGGTTATTACCCTTCATCAATTAGTAAAATTGCAAAAAAAGCTGGCATTTCTAAAGGATTGATTTACAATTATTTTTCGTCGAAAGAAGAGCTGATAAAAATAATTGCCTATGATGGAATCGAAAGGCTTATGGTTTCTTTCGACCCAAATCACGATGGAATTCTTACACAAGAAGAATTAATTTTTATGATTAACGAAAGTTTTAGCCTGCATAATTCACAAAAACAAGCAAAATGATGTTAATATTCTGTAATACAGATAAATGCAAGCTTTGATAAAAAACATTAATTTTTTAAATAAAAATGGAGTTCATGTATATTTTTTTCCAATAAGTTACTATC